>NZ_JBCGFB010000195.1:0-7170 GCF_038752175.1 Nocardia sp. No.11
GGCGGTCCGCTCGAGCTGCCCGCCGGCGAGCTCGGTGCGCAGCGCGGGCCCCGGCGTGAGCGGCAGCGCCGCATAGCGGGCGACCTCCGCGCGCACCACCGGATCACTGGCGACGGTCCGCGCGATCGCCAGCGCCCGCTGCCCGTACTCGGCGGTGAGCCGCTGATCGCTGAGGTAGGCGAACACCCCGAACGCGAGCCCCAGGGTCAGCGCGACCAGCGCGACCTGCAGCAACACGATCTGCGTCCGCAGCCGGACGCCCCGGGGGAACAGCCTCACCGGCTCAGTGTAGGCACGCCCCGACCGCGTGAGCACAATGCGCACAACCTGTCGAATCGCTGGTTGCGCTGGTTGTGCGCACAAGCGCGCGCACTGTGGCCCAGCCCACTTATCTTTCGATAGCGGCCGCACATCACACCCAGCGGCGCCGGACACAGGAGCAGCAATGAGCAATCCACTCATCGAACTCCGGGGCGCGACGAAGCGCTTCCCCGGAACCGGCGGTGGCATCCACACCGCGGTGCGCAACATCGACTTCACCGTCGCCGCAGGCGAATTCGTCGCCGTGGTCGGCCCGACCGGCTGCGGTAAGTCCACCACCCTCTCGCTGGTGTCCGGCCTCGAGCCGACCTCGGCGGGCCGGACGCTGGTGCGCGGCAAGGATGTCGACGGCATCCCCGACGGCATCGGCTACATGTTCCAGCAGGATGCCGTGCTGCCCTGGCGCAGCGTCCTCGACAACGTCGCGCTCGGCCCGCGGTTCCGGGGCGTGCCGAAGGCCCAGGCCAAGGCCGAGGCCGCCGAGTGGGTGCGCATCGTCGGTCTGGCCGGGTTCGAGGACTACTACCCGCATCAGCTCTCCGGCGGCATGCGCAAGCGCGTCGCGCTGGCGCAGACACTGGTCAACGAGCCCGAGATCATCCTCATGGACGAGCCGTTCAGCGCGCTCGACGTGCAGACCCGCCAGCTCATGCAGGACGAACTGCTGCGCGTGTGGGCGGGCACCGACGCCGCGGTGATCTTCGTGACCCACGACCTGGAGGAGGCCATCGCCCTGGCCGATCGCGTCGTGGTGATGACCGCGAGCCCGGCGACGGTGTGCGGTGACTTCCGCGTCACGCTCGAACGGCCGCGCAATGTCGAGGAGGTACGCCTGACCGAGGAGTTCCGCGACCTCTACAAGGAAATCTGGGAAACGCTGCGCGATCAGGTCGAGGCGGCTCGCATGAAGGGAGCGACCCGTGTCGCTTGAGACGATGGACAAGATCGCGGTCACCGTACCGGAGGTCGAGGCGGAGACCGAGGATCAGATCTTGGCTCGGGTCAAGGCCGAGCACCGCAAGTCCAAGCTGCGGGTGTGGGGTCTGCGGGCCGCGCTCATCGCGGTGTGGCTGTGCTCGTGGGAACTGGTCGCCAGCGTGTGGATCGACCCGTTCTTCTACTCCAAGCCCTCGCTCATCTGGGACCGGCTCGTCGAATGGTTCACCGAGGGAACGCAGTTCGGCTCGATCTGGTTGCAGATCTTCACCACGGTGCAGGAGGCCGTGCTCGGTTTCGTGATCGGCACCGTCGCCGGTGTCGTCCTGGGCACCCTGCTCGGCCGCAGTCGCTACTGGGCCGACGTGCTCGCCCCGTTCATCAAGGCGCTCAACGCTGTTCCGCGCATCGTGCTGGCCTCGCTGTTCATCATCTGGTTCGGTCTCGGCCTGGAGTCCAAAGTGGCGACCGTGGTCGTGCTGGTGTTCTTCGCGGTGTTCTTCAACGCGTTCACCGGTGCCAGGGAGGTCGACGGCAACGTCATCGACAACGCCCGCATCCTCGGCGCGAGCAAGCGGCAGATCCTCGGTTCGATCGTCTTGCCCAGCGCCACCACCTGGATCCTGTCCAGCCTGCACACCGCCTTCGGCTTCGCGCTGATCGGCGCGGTCGTCGGTGAATACGCCGGTGCCAGTAAGGGTTTGGGTCTGCTGATCTCCAACGCGCAGGGCACCTTCGACGCGGCGGGCATCTACGCGGGCATGATCATCATCACGGTGGTCGCGCTGATAGCCGAATGGCTGATCGGGGTCGCGGAGAACCGGTTGCTGAAATGGCGTCCCTCGCAGGCCCAGTCGGGACACGGGGTGTAGACGATGAGATACCGCAAGCCGCTCGCCGTCGCCCTGCTCGCGATCAGTTCGCTGCTGCTGGCCACCGGGTGCCGGGACTCGCGCACCATCCCGATGGCCGACGGCAGGCCCCAGATCACCATCATGGTCGGCGGTTTGGAGAAGGTGATCTACCTGCCCGCCATGCTGGCCCAGCAGCTCGGCGCCTTCGACGCCAACGACCTCGACGTGAAGTTGCTCGGCGAACAGTCCGGCGCCAGTGCCGAGACCGCGCTGCTGACCGGTGACGTGCAGGCCGTGGTCGGCTTCTACGACCACACCATCGACCTGCAGGCCAAGGATCAGTGCCTGCAGACCGTGGTCCAGTTCGCCGACGTGCCGGGGGAGGTGGAGCTGGTCTCCACCGCCGACGCCGACGCCATCCGCAGTCCGGCCGACTTCCGCGGCCGCGCACTCGGCGTCACCTCGCTGGGCTCGTCGACCGACTTCCTCACCCAGGCGCTCGCGGGCCAGGCCGGCCTGAGCACCTCCGACTACACCCGGGTGAAAGTCGGTGCGGGTCAGACCTTCATCGCCGGCATGAACCACGACGGCATCGACGCGGGCATGACCACCGACCCGACCGTCGCCAAGATGGTGCAGTCCGGCGACGCGAAGATCCTGACCGACATGCGCAACGAGGAAGGCACCCGCGCGGCCCTCGGCGGTCTGTACCCGGCCTCCTCGCTGTACATGAAGTGCGACACCGTGTCCGCGCACCCGGAGATCGTGCAGAAGCTGGCGAACGCGTTCGTCCAGACCCTGCGCTGGATCGACACCCACACGCCCGAGGAGATCGCCGCGACGATGCCCTCGCAGTACGCGGGCAGCGATCCGGCCCTCTACGTGCAGTCCCTGCGCGACTCGATCGGCATGTTCAACGGCGACGGACTCATGAAAACCGAAGGCGCTCAGAACGTGCTGCGCATTCTCGGCCAGTATTCGCGCAATGTGGCTCCGGTCCGTGACCGCATCGACCTCGCGGCCACCTACACCAACCGGTTCGTCGAACAGGCGCAACCCGCCCCCTGACCAGTTCTCGGCACCCCTCGGCCCCTGTCGCGTGACGCGGCGGGGGCCGGTGGTCTATTCGGCGGGGGTCAGCGCCTTGGCCAGCGCGGGCACGGCCAGCGCGCGCTGCCACGGCCGGGCGCCGCCCGCCCGGAGGAAGTCCTCGATCGTGGCCGACAGCTCGTCGGGTTCGCCGACGTTCTTGTAGTCGGGCAGCCCGTCCCAGCACAACCGGCGGACCAGGTCGGGGGAGAGCAGGTTCTCGACCGGGATGGCGTACTCGGTGGAGAGTTCGCCCATCGCGCTGCGCGCGGTGGCCAGGCGTGCCGCGGCGGCGGGGTCACGGCGTTCCCAGCGGTTGACCGGGGGCGGACCGTCGAAGGGCAGCGTCAGCGGCGGCAGTTCCTTGTCCGGCAGGGTGCGGCCGCGCTCGACGGCGGCCAGCCAGTCCCGGGAGTAGCGTCGCTGGCGCGGCCCGCCGAAGACCGGCAGCGTGCGCAGCTGGGCGATGCTGCGCGGCTCCCCGGTGGCCGCGGCCACGATGGCCGAATCGGGCAGAATGCGGGCGGGCGCGACATCACGAGCGCGGGCCAGCTCGTCGCGGGTGGTCCACAGTTCGCGCACGATCGCCAGCTGGCGGGCGCGGCGCAGCGTGTGGATGCCGGAGGTGCGCCGCCAGCGGTCGGCCTTCGGCGCGGGCGGGTCCATGGTGCGGACGTGCTCGAATTCCTCGGCGGCCCACTCGATCTTGCCCTGCTCGGTGAGATCGGCGGCGACGGTGTCGCGCAGCTCCAGCAGCAGTTCCACATCCAGGGCGGCGTAGTTGAGCCATTCGTCGGGCAGCGGCCGGGTCGACCAGTCGGCGGCGCCGTGACCCTTGCGCAGCGACCGGCCCAGCAGGTTCTCCACCATCGCGGCCAGGCCGACACGCTCGTAACCGGCGATCCGGCCGCCGAGCTCGGTGTCGAAGAGCCGGGCCGGCCGCAGCCCGAGTTCGGCCAGGCCGGGCAGATCCTGGTCGGCCGAGTGCAGCACCCATTCGAGGGGGTTGATCGCCGCGGCCAACGGGATCAGCGCGTCGGTCAGCGGGATCGGGTCGATCAGGAAGGAGCCGGCGCCCGCCCGGCGCAGCTGGATCAGATAGGCCCGCGCGGAGTAGCGGAACCCGGACGCGCGCTCGGCGTCGACCGCCAGCGGGCCGGTGCCCGCGGCGAGCTTCGCGGCGGCCGCGGCGACCTCGTCGGCGGTCGCCAGCACGGGTGGAACCCCCTCGGCGGGGGCGAGCAGGGGCTCTGCTGCGGTTGGTTCCTCGGCGACCGGCATAAACGTGAACTCTACGTGGCGTTCAAGGGCGATCGGTGCGGGTATACGACTCCGGTCGCAAATGGGTGATCCCGGCGGGTGGCAGCCCGGCGGCGAAGGCCAGTACCTCGCAGAATGCCTCCACGTGCCGGCGCATCTCGGTGTTCATCGCCGTCCAGGAGGCGCGCAGCTCCAGCTGGTGAGCCCGGGGCGGGCCCGCGATGTCGCCGTAGCGGACCGAACTGGTGGCCGTGACCGTGCCACCGAGCGCGGTGAACGGCTCGCCGCGCGACTCCAGGGAGTCGACCAGCCAGCTCCACGCCACCTCGGGCAGCAGCGGGTCGGCGGCGAGCGCGGCGTCGATGTCGGCCTGGATGTAGGCGACCAGCCGGAACACGCCGTGCCAGGCCTCGTCGCCCTCGGGGTCGTGCAGCAGGATCAGCCTGCCGAACGCGTCCCCCTCGGAATCGATCGGCACGATGGCGCTGTCGGGGTGGGTGACCTCCGCTCCGAGCGCATAGGAGAACGGCGCCAACCGTTGCGGGGGACGGATAGGCGCCAGCTCGATTCGGGGGTGCACGGTTGCGGTGCCCATCGCATCGACCGCCGCCCGGAAAGAAGCAGGCTCGCGGGGCGTTCCCCCGGTCGGTGCGGCGCCGTCGCGGATGTCGAGCGGTGTCACGAGGAGAAACGGTAGACCGTGCGTGCTCGGCGTCGTCGGAGGCGCGCCGCCACACGTCGCCGGGTCCGGGCTGCGTTGCGCAGCGCGCATTCTCGGGCTCGGTGTGATGCGCGATGTGCGATGAGGCGGGCCGGGGGGTCGTTCGTCCGATGTCCGCGTGTGTACCCGTCGGGTGCGCCGCGGGGGCGACAGTTGACGGCACGCCGCGCCCCGCCGCTTAGGATGAACACCGATGAGCACTTACACCCGCCGCCGGTTGACCGATGCCCCCTTCCTGGCCGCCGCCACCGGCGCGACGCCCAGCAGGCGCCCCGTGTGGTTCATGCGCCAGGCGGGCCGCTCGCTGCCCGAGTACCGGGAACTGCGCAAGGGCATCGGCATGCTCGAGTCCTGCTTCGACCCGGAGCGGGTGTGCGAGATCACCATGCAGCCGATCCGCCGCCACGGCGTCGACGCGGCAATCCTGTTCTCCGATATCGTCGTTCCGCTCAAGGCCGCGGGCATCGACCTCGACATCGTGCCGGGCGTCGGCCCCGTCGTCGCCGCGCCGGTGCGGACCGAGGCCGACGTGCGGGCTCTGCCGCGGCTGCGGCCCGAAGAGGTCGGCGCGGTGGCCGAGGGCGTGCGCCTGCTCACCGACGCGCTCGGCGACACCCCGCTCATCGGCTTCGCCGGCGCGCCCTTCACCCTGGCCTCCTACCTGGTCGAGGGCGGACCGAGCAAGCATCACGAGCGCACCAAGGCGATGATGCACGCCGATCCGCAGACCTGGCACGCCCTGCTCGGCGCGCTTACCGACATCACCATCGCGTTCCTGCAGGCCCAGCTGGCCGCCGGTGTCGACGCGGTGCAGCTGTTCGACTCCTGGGCGGGCGCGCTGTCGCTGGCCGACTACCGCGAGTACGTGCTGCCGCACTCGGAGCGGGTGTTCGCCGAGGTCGCCGCGGCGGGTGTGCCGCGCATCCATTTCGGTGTCGGGACCGGCGAGCTGCTCGGCGCGATGGGCGAGGCGGGCGCGGACGTGGTCGGCGTCGACTGGCGGGTGCCGCTCACCGAGGCCGTGCGCCGCGTCGGCGCCGGAAAAGGCCTGCAGGGCAACCTGGATCCGGCGATCCTGTTCGCCGGGTTCGACGCGGTCGAGGCCGAGACCCGCCGCATCCTGCGCGAGGCCGACGACGCCATCACCCTCGGCGCGACCGGGCACATCTTCAACCTGGGCCACGGTGTGCAGCCCGATACCGATCCGGGTGTGCTGACCGCACTGGTGGAGCTGGTGCACTCGCTGTAGATCCCCGTCGTGTCGGCACCTCGGCCCGGTGGTTGCCGCGCGGGGTCGGGTGGTGTGGGCGGTTCGTGATCCCGGTGACAGCGCCGAGGGTGTGGGTTCCGGCGCGCGTGCCGGCGCGACTACGGTCGAGGCATGCGGATCGCGATCATCGGTGGCGGCATCAGTGGGCTCGTCGCGGCGTATCGACTGCGGCAGCGGCTGGGCGCCGAGGCCGACCTCGTGGTGCTCGAGCAGAGCGCGCGTGTCGGCGGAGTGCTGCACACCGGTGAATTGGCCGGGGAGCCAGTGGATCTCGGCGCCGAGGCCTTCGTCGGGCGCAGGCCCGAGGTGCTCGAGCTGATGACCGAGCTCGGCATCGACGACCAGCTCGTCCGCCCGGCGGGCAAGCGGCCGCTGGTGTGGGCACAGGGGACGGCGCATCCGCTGCCCGGGCGCACCCTGATGGGTATTCCGTCCGATGCCGAATCCCTGCGCGGGCTCGTCGACGACGCCACGCTGGCACAGGTCGCGGCCGAGCCGCAGCGCGCGCTCGACTGGACGCCCGGCGCCGATATCGACGTGCACAGTCTCGTCGCCGATCGCTTCGGACGGCAGGTGGTCGAGCGCAGTGTCGACCCGCTGCTGGGCGGCGTCTACGCGGGCACCAGCGCCTCGATCGGCGTCCGCGCCGCGCTGCCCACCCTCGCCGCCGCGCTGGACCGCGGCGCCCGCAGCCTCACCGAGGCCGTTCGCGAGGCCCT
>NZ_JBCGFB010000196.1:0-7112 GCF_038752175.1 Nocardia sp. No.11
AGCGCGGCGACGGTCGGCGCCTCGAACAGGTCGCGAATGGTGACCTCGGCGTCGAGGGCCTCGTTGATCCGGGCGATCGCGCGGGTAGCCAGCAGCGAGTTGCCGCCGAGCGCGAAGTAGTCGTCGTCGGCGCCGACCCGCGCCATGCCGAGCAGCTCGGCGTAGACGCCCGCCACGATCTCCTCGGTGGGCGTCGCGGGTGCGCGGAACTCGCCCGCCGTGAAGGTGGGCGCGGGCAGCGCTTTGCGGTCGAGCTTGCCGCTCGGGTTCAGCGGGAACGCGTCCAGGGCGACCAGGGCGGCCGGAATCATGTACGCGGGCAACGATTCACCGATCGCGGCGAGCAGCGCCGCCGGCTCGATCCGCTCCCCCGGCTTGGGCACCACGTAGGCGACCAGCTGCTCACCGGCGGGCGAATCGGCCACCACGGCGACGGTCTGGCTGACCGACGGCTGCGCCAGCAGCGCGGTCTCGATCTCGCCGAGCTCGATCCGCTGGCCGCGGAACTTCACCTGGAAGTCGGTGCGGCCCAGGTATTCCAGGACCGGGGTGTCGGCGGTGGGCGTGCGCCACACCACCAGGTCACCGGTGCGGTACATCCGCGCGCCGGGCGTGAACGGGTTGGCCACGAAGCGATCCGAGGTCAGGTCGGGCCGGGCGACGTACCCGCGGGCGAGCTGATCGCCAGCCAGGTACAGCTCGCCGACGACACCCGCCGGCACCGGCCGCAGCCGCGAATCCAGCACGTAGACCTGGGTGTTCCACTGCGGCACGCCGATCGGCACCGACCCGCGATCGGTTTCGCCCGCGGGCCAGTAGGTCACCGACACCGCGGCCTCGGTCGGGCCGTAGAGGTTGTGCACCTGCGCGGTCGAGACCGCGCGCAGCGCCTCGACGGTCTCCGGCGGCAGCGCCTCACCGATGGCGAACACGTCGCGCAGCGTGGGGATGGCGCCGGGCGCGGTGTGCGCGGCGAAGACGGTGAGCATCGACGGCACGAAGTCGGTCATCGTGACGCCCTGCGCGGCAATGGTTTCGGCGATGTAGGCGGGATCGCGGTGGCCGTCGTGGGTCGCGACGACCAGCTTCGCGCCGGTGCGCAGCGGCATGAAGTAGCCCCACAGCGACACGTCGAAGGTGGTCGCGGTCTTCTGCAGGTAGACATCGCCCGCAGCCAGCGGGTACTCCGCGAGCATCCACGCGATCTGGTTGTCGATCGCCTGGTGCGAGACCGCCACGCCCTNCCCGCAGCCAGCGGGTACTCCGCGAGCATCCACGCGATCTGGTTGTCGATCGCCTGGTGCGAGACCGCCACGCCCTTCGGACGGCCGGTGGAACCCGAGGTGAAGATGACGTAGGCCGGGTGCTGCGGCAGTACCGGCCGGACCAGCTCGGCCGGGCTCAACGACTCGCCCGAGAAGCCGTCCAGCGCAACGGTGTCCATGGTGATCACCGGGGTCGCCGCGGGCACCTCGACGGCGTCGGCGGTGGTGGTCAGCACGCACACCGGCTGCGCGGTGTCGAGGATGTGCGCGATCCGCTCGGCCGGGTGATCCGGGTCCAGCGGCACGTACGCGCCGCCCGCGGTGACGATCGCGTACATGCCGACGACCAGATCCAGCGACCGGCGCACGGCCAGCCCGACCAGCGATTCCGCGCCGACCCCGCGCTGCGCCAGCAGCCGGGCCAGCCGGTTCACCCGCTCGTCGAACTCGCGATAGGTCAGCTCGGTGCCCTCATAGGACAGCGCCACCGCATCGGGATGCGCCGCGACCGCACCACGGTAACCGTCGAGCAGCAGCGCGGGCGCCAGCTCGTGCCCGGTGTCGTTCCACCGCCGCAGGATTCGCTCGCGCTCGTCCGATTCGAGCAGCTCGATCGCGCCCACCGGACGGGCCGGATCGGCGACGACCTCGGTGAGCAGGCGCACCAGCCGGTCGGCGAACCCGGCGACGGTGGCCTCGTCGAACAGGTCGGTGGCGTAGGTGAACGCCGCCGACACCCCGTTCGCGACACCGGCGGTCTCCAGCGGGACAAGGGTGAGTTCGAGGTCGAACTTCGCGAACGGCACGGCCAGATCGACGCCGGCGACCGTGAGGCCGGGCAGCGTCAGCTCGGTGCCCGCGAGGTTCTGGAAGGTGAGCATCACCTGGAACAGCGGGTGCCTGGCCATCGACCTGGCCGGATCCAGCAGCTCGACGAGCCGCTCGAACGGCACGTCGGCGTGCCCGAAGGCGGCCACGTCGGTGCCGCGGACGCTGCCGAGCAATTCGTCGAAGCTGCGGGCCGGGTCCACCTCGGTGCGCAGCACCAGGGTGTTGACGAACATGCCGATCACGTCGTCGAGCACCGCTTCGCCGCGACCGGCCACCGGGGTGCCGACGGCGATGTCGGTGGTGCCCGACAGGCGCGCCAGCAGCACGGCCAGCGCGGCGTGCACGACCATGAACAGCGTCGAATTGTGTTCGCGGGACAGCCGATCCAGCGCGGCGTGGGTGTCGGCGTCGATCCGGAAGTCGTAGCTCGCGCCCCGGTTGGTCATCGCCGCGGGGCGCGGGCGATCGGCGGGCAGGTCCAATTGCTCGGGCAGTCCGGCCAATTCGTCCCGCCAGAACGAGATCTGCTGAGCCAGCAGCGAATCCGGATCGGACTCGGCGCCCAGCGTCGCCCGCTGCCACAGCGTGAAGTCGGCGTACTGCACCGGCAGCTGATGCCAGGCCGGCGCGCTGCCGCGCAACCGATCGGAGTAGGCGGCGATCAGGTCGCGGGTCAGCGGCGCCATCGAGAAACCGTCGGCGGCGATGTGGTGCACCACGCACAGCAGCACGTGCTCGTCGGCGCCGAGGCGGAACAGCCGCACCCGCACCGGCGGCGCGACCGCGACATCGAAACCGGCCACCGCCTGCTCGGCGATCAGACCGGGCAGCTGCTCGGGGGTCGCGTCGACCACCTCGACCTGCGGGACCGCGCGGGGATCGCCCACCGGCAGCACCAGCTGCACGGCGTCACCGTCGACCTCCGGGTAGATCGTGCGCAGTACTTCGTGCCTGCCGACCAGGTCGGCGACGGCGGCGCGCATGGCCGCCACATCCAGCTCGCCGGACAACCGCACCGGCAGCGGGATGTTGTTGGCGCCGCTGCCCGGATCGAACCGGTTGAGGAACCACATCCGCTGCTGCGCGTAGGACAGCGGGATCTGCTCGGGCCGGGTCTGCGCGGTCAGCGGGTTGCCGGTGCCCGCGCCGACGTGCGACTCGACGCGCGCGGCCAGCGCCGACACCGTCGAGGCCTCGAACACCAGCTGGACCGGCACCCTGGCATCGAGCGCGGTCCCGATCCGGGCCACCGCCTGGGCGGCCAGCAGCGAGTTGCCGCCGAGCTCGAAGAAGTCGTCGTCCGCGCCGACCTGGTCGTCTCCCGACACCAGCAGCGCCGCGAACACCTGCGCGATGATCTCCTCGATCGGCGTGCTCGGCGCGCGGAACTCGCGGGCGGTGAAGGTGGGCTCCGGCAGGGCCTTGCGATCGAGCTTGCCGACCGGGGTCAGCGGGATCTCGTCGAGCAGCATGATCGCCGCAGGCACCATGTACGCGGGCAGCAGGCCCGACAGGTGGTGGGCCAGGTCGGCCGGGGTCACCGCGGCGCCCGCGCGGGGCAGCACGTAGGCGACCAGCGAGGTCACGCCGTTGGTCAGCGTGCGGCCGAGGGTGGCCGCGAAGTCGACGTCGGGGTGGGTGGTCAGCGCGTTGTCGATCTCGCCCAGCTCGATGCGCAGGCCGCGGATCTTGACCTGGAAGTCGGAGCGGCCGAGGTACTCGAACTCACCGGAGGTGTCGCGGCGCACCAGGTCACCGGTGCGGTACAGGCGTCCGCCGGGCGCGCCCGCGTCGGCGCCGAACGGGTTGGCGACGAAGCGCTCGGCGGTCAGCTCGGGACGGTCCAGGTAGCCCTGGGCCAACGCGGGACCGGCCAGGTACAGCTCACCGACGACGCCCGCGGGCACCGGGCGCAGGCGCGCGTCCAGCACGAAGGCCGCGACACCCGGGATCACCGAACCCAGCGTCACCGCCGCGCCCGCGGTCATCTCGCCGGTGGTCACCATGACGGTGGCCTCGGTGGGGCCGTAGGCGTTGAACACCGAACGGCCCTGCGCCGCCCAGCGATCCACCAGTTCGGGGCCGAGCTTGTCGCCGCCGGTGACGACCACCCGCACGCTGTCGACCCGGGTGGAGTCGACCGACTCGAGCGCGCCCGGGGTGATCAGCAGGTGCGAGACCTGTTCGCGGCGAACGAGATCGGCGAGTTCGTCGCCACCGAACACCGTCGGCGGCACCACGACCAGCGTCGCGCCCGCGGTGAAGGTGAACAGCATCTCCATCAGGGAGAAGTCGAAGCTGGGCGAGCTCAGGTGAGTCACCCGCGAGCCCGCGTCGATGCGGTACTGCCTGCCCACCGCGGCCATCGTCGACAGGCCCGCCTGGGTCACCACGACGCCCTTGGGCAGACCGGTGGAGCCCGAGGTGTAGATGACATAGGCCGGATGCCGCTCGTCGAGCGTGCGCACCCGGTCGCTGTAGGAGATGGCGTGCGCGGGCTGGGCCGCGATCCGCGCCGCGACGGTGGGGTCGTCGAGCTCGAGCCACTCGGTGGAGGTACCGAGCGCGGGCCGGTGCGCGGCGGTGGTGACGCCGAGCACGGCGTGCGAATCGGTGACGATGTGGGCGATGCGCTCGGCCGGGTAGGCCGGGTCGATCGGCACGTAGGCGGCGCCGGACTTGGCCACGGCCCACACACTGAGCACCGATTCGATCGAGCGGGTGATCGCGACAGCGACGATGTCACCGGGGCCGATGCCACGGGCGATCAGCTCCCTGGCGAGCCGGGAGGACTCCTCGTCCAGCGCGCGGTAGGTGAGTCCGCGCTGGTCGGCCGGGTCGCCGGTGGGGTTGAACCGGATGGCGG
The DNA here is from genome assembly GCF_038752175.1 of Nocardia sp. No.11. Lineage (NCBI taxonomy): Bacteria > Bacillati > Actinomycetota > Actinomycetes > Mycobacteriales > Nocardiaceae > Nocardia > Nocardia sp. No.11. The sequence continues at coordinate 4,963 of NZ_JBCGFB010000196.1, forward strand.
TGGTGTCGGCGGCCGATTCCACGGCGGCCGTCAGCAACTGACCGAATGTCGGACTGCTCGACCGGCGACGGCGGTTACCGCGGGCAGAACGACGGGCAGTTTCCATTCGGGTTCATTCACCTCTCATCGAGCATGGACGCGCCGACGGCCGCCCCGTGCAGATCGAGCCATCATATCGAGCGACCACAGACCGACCGAACGTCGTGCCGACAGCCCCCGATTGCGGGGCCCCCGGTTCCACGGGCCCTGAGGAGTATCGGCCCGCCGACCAGGCGTGTTGCCGGATCACACAGCAAAGTGACGGGGCTCATACTGAACCACCGTCACTCGGCTTTCGCGGAGAGTCCGCGACTGGAAACGCTCAGTGCGCGGAGGGGCCCCACTCCAGCGGCACACCCTTCGAGGCGAGGTAGGGAATGGGATCCATCTTGGCGCCGCCCTGATCCCAGATCTCCAGGTGCAGGTGCGGGCCGGTGGACTGGCCGCGGTTGCCGACGGTCGCGATGACGTCGCCCGCGTTGACGCGCTGACCCTGGGTCACCAGCATCTCGTTGACATGGCCGTAGACGGCGGTGGTGCCGTCGTCCTGCAGCACCCGCACCCACAGGCCGAAGCCCGAGGCCGGGCCCGCCTCGACGACGGTGCCGCTGGACACGGAGTGGATCGGGGCGCCGATCGAGTCGGCGAAGTCCAGGCCGTAGTGCATGGCGCCCCAGCGGGCGCCGAATCCGGAGCTGATCGGGCCCGCGACCGGGCGGGCGGCCTGCGGCGGCGCGACCTGGTGCTGGATGCCCTGGATGATGTCCTCGACCTGGGCCAGCGGGCCCGCGATCTCGGGCGGCAGGTTGCCGATGCCGAACGGCGCGGCGACGGGCGACGCGATCGGCGCGGCGACAGCGTCGACCTGCGTGGGCGCCTCGGCGGGCGCGGCGACCTGCTTGGCGGCGACGAGGTTGACCTCGGCGGCCTCGCGAGCGGAATCGGGGACGACGGATTCCTCGACGTCGTCGTTGTGCGTCGGCAGCAGCGGGGCCGCGTAGGCGATGGTCGGGGCGATCGAGGCGGCGGTGCCGACGATGGCGCCCGCGGCGACCGCGGCGCTGGCGGCGACCCGCACCCGATCGGTGCGAGAGGGTTCGGCGCGGTGCCGGCTCGGGCGCCCGGCGCCTCCGTCACCCAACAGGGCCTTGACGGAGATGGATTCGGGGCCCATACGGTGCTGCGACAAAGTCTCGTCCTAGCGTCCGACAACAAGGAAACGAAACCGGTGACGACCGGCCCGGAATCCGCCTGGGCGGTTCCCGTTACCGACCCGCGTGTAACGGTTCGGCATCCGTTGTGACGGGAACTCTACCCGGTCGTGACCATTCCGCAACCTTCTCCATCGAACTCGCAGGTGGGAGGCCTGTCCCACAGTAACGATCCCGTTGCCGAGCCGGTCACACGCGCCGGTCCCGGCGCTTGACCCGGCGCCGACGGGACAGACTCGGGACATGGTGATCGAGAGCTTGCGTGTCCCCATCGTCGCCGCGCCCATGGCAGGCGGCCCGTCCACCCCGGAGTTGGTGGTCGCCGTCTCGAACGCGGGCGGGTTCGGCCAGCTGGCCGCCGGCTACCTCGCGCCTGCGGCGATGGCCGACCAGATCGCGGCGACCAGAGCCGCGACCACCGCCCCCTTCGGCATGAATCTGTTCGCCCCCGGCCCGGTCGCCGAGCCGGCGACATACGCGGCCTATCTGGCCGAGCTGGGCGCGGAGTTCCCGCTCGGCACGCCCAAGCACGACACCGACGGCTGGGCGGAGAAGATCGACCTGCTGGTGGCCGACCCGGTCGCGGTGGTGTCGACGACCTTCGGCTGCCCCACCGCCGTCGAGGTGGACCGGCTGCACGCGGTCGGCACCGAGGTCTGGGTGACGGTCACCTCCCCCGCCGAGGCGGCGATCGCGCTCGACGCGGGCGCCGACGCGCTGATCGCCCAGGGCGCCGAGGCGGGTGGACACCGCGCGAGCTTCCTCGACGATCCCGCCGACGACCCGGTCGACCCGCTCGGCCTGCTGACCCTGCTCCAACTGCTCACCGCGAGCACCGACCGCCCGATCATCGCCGCGGGCGGCATCGCCACCGGCGCGGGCCTGGCCGCGGTGCTCGCC
>NZ_JBCGFB010000197.1:0-6984 GCF_038752175.1 Nocardia sp. No.11
CGCCCAGCGACTTGCGGGTGCGGGTGCCGACCTCGCGCCGCGCCCGCAGGCCGCGGGTGGGGGCGGTGGGGTACAGGCTCGACCACTGGCCGAAGCGGACGGCGCCGAGGGTCACCTGGCCGGTGCCCACCGGACGGGCCACCTTCAGCGGCGCGGTGTCGACCCAGCGGCCGACCTGCAGCGCCGCGCTGCCAGGATTGGTGATCTCGGTGGTGGCGTGCTCGACGAAGGAATCGAAGTCGAGGAACCGGTCGGCGTCGGTGGTGAGCCAGGTGTGGTCCTTGTCCACCTCGACGACGTCGAGGGTCAGCGCGGTGATGATGCCCGCGCGCCCGCCCGCGCCGAGGATGCGATGGAACCGCTCGGTGTGGTGTCCGCGCCCGCAGGTGCCGATCCGGCCGTCGGGGTCGACGTACTCCAGGTCGACGATCTGATCGATGAACATGCCGTAGCGGTGCGAGGCGGTGCTGACGCCACCGACGGAGGCGAAGCCGCCCGCGGTGATGTCGCGATGGTCGCCGACCACCGGCAGCCCGAGACCGTGCGCGCCGAGGCGGCGGTCGATCTCGGAGAGCTTGGCGCCCGCCTGCACCCGGACCGTCCGCCTGCCCAGGTTGATGTCGAGCACCGAGTTCATCTTGCGCAGCGAGAGCACCGCGCGCTGATCGGCCAGCCCATAGGACTCTTCGGTCTGCTCGCCGCCGCGAACCGTCAACCGTTCCGAACGATCGCGCGAATCACGTACAGTGCGAACGACATCCGCGGTGTCCCGGGGGAGATATTCTTCGGAGATGACGGAGTGCGGCGTGCCCATGACCGCATAGCTAACCACAGCTCGGCGATTCTTGCGCACGGTACCTCGGACCTACTTCCGCGTAGGCGCGAGTTGCTTCGTGAACAGGACTTTCCCGGTCGCGTCGCACAGGTTCACGGTCAGCTCGCCGGAGCGTCCGTCGATGCGGACCTCGCCGAAATGCTGGTACTGCGCGTCCAGCGGCGAGGTGTTCGGCGCGGGCGGCGCGTGCACGAACACCGCCTCCGGTCCGAAGGTGGGATCGAGCTCGTTCGGCCCGAACGCCCCGGCGTTGAGGGGACCGGAGACGAACTCCCAGAACTCGTCGAAATCGGGGAAGGCGGCGCGGGCGGGCGAATAGTGGTGCGCCGCCGTGTAGTGCACGTCGGCGGTGAGCCAGACGACGTCGGCGACCTTGTTCGCCTTGATCGCCGAGAGCACCTGGGCGATCTCGGTCTCGCGGCCGCTCGGCGCGCCGCCGGCGGCGTTGGCCGGGCCCTCGAAGGCCGTCTTGCCGTCGGGGACGATCAGGCCCAGCGGCAGATCGGCGGCGACGATCTTCCAGGTGGCCTTCGAATCGCGCAGGCCGGCGATGAGCCATTCGGTCTGGGCGGCGCCCAAGACGGTGCCGCGCGGTGCGGTGTTGGCGCCGTTGGCGTCCTTGTAGGCGCGCATGTCCAGCACGAAGACCTCCAGCAGCGGACCGTAGGAGATCTTGCGGTACAGGCGGCCGTCGACGGCTTCCGCGGGCTCCAACGGCATCCACTCGTGGAAGGCCTGCCAGGAGCGCGCGGCCAGGGTGTCCATGCTGCGCTCGGTGTAGCCCTTGTCGGCGGCCACGGTGCCGCCGGGGTACCAGTTGTTGGTGGTCTCGTGGTCGTCCCACTGCACCACCTGGGCGACGGCGGCGTTGAAGCGGCGGTAGTTGTCGTCGGTGAGGTTGTAGGCGTAGTTGCCACGGAACTGGTCGAGGGTCTCGGCGGGCGCGTTCTTGGCCTCGGCGGTGATGTTCTTCCAGACCCGGCCGTCGGGCAGCGTCACCGATTCCTTCAGCGCGTTGTCGGCGTAGATGCAGTCGCCGGAATGCAGGAACAGATGCGGGTCGCGGGCGGCCATGGCGGAGAAGACCTGCATGCCGCCCAGGTCGGGATTGATGCCGAAGCCCTGGCCCGCCACGTCACCGGACCACAGCAGGCTGATGTCGGCGGGTGCGGTCGGAGCCGTGCGGAAGACGCCCGTGAGGGTTTCCGAGCTCGCGCCGTCCTCGCCCTCCAGACGCACCCGGTAGTGCACGAGCTGACCGGCGGGCAGGCCGTTGACGCGCACCCGGCCGGTGCCGTCGGTGGCCGGGGTGAGCAGCGGACCGGTGAAACGCTTGACGTCGCCGAACTTCTCGGTCGCCGCGGTCTCCACGACCAGGGTCGCGGGCCGGTCCGAGCGCGCCCAGATGAGCGCGCCGTCGCTGCGCGGGTCGCCGACGGCGATGCCGTGGGTCAGTGTGGGCCTGGCCCGCACCAGGCCGGGGCCGTCACCGTCAGCGCACGCGGCCAGCGCGGGCGTGGTCACGAGACCGAGGGCGGTGGCGCGCAACAGGGTGCGCCGGGACATCGCGAAATCCGATCGAGCCATGGGCCTCACGGTGCATCGCCGGACGGAACACCGGGACGCGCGCGCGGCAACGCCACATGAACGGTGTCGTACGGATGGCTAACGGTCTCCGCCGCGCTGGGCCGCCCGCTGACCTACAAGCCCGCGGCGGCGGCGGTCTCCGGGTACCAGCGGGTGCACTCGGCGCGCAGCGGGACCTCGGTCTGGAGCTGGCACAGGACGGCGACACCGCCGAGGAAGGATCGCAGAATGGGGGTGTGGCCGGGCGGCATCGTCAACTGGCGCAACACGTTCGACAGGCGCAGGTCGGTGGCGAGGCGGACCTGGGTGCGCAACCAGTCGGCGGAGAGCGGGTAGGTGGGGGCCAGCAAGGCCTCGCGCACCGGGCGCAGGCGGGCGGCCACGGTGGCGATGTCGAGGTCACGGCCCGGGGCGACGAAACCGTGGCGGCGGATGGCGGCCTCGAGATCGGCGGGGGAGTCGGCGATCACCGCGGCGCCGACGTCGCCGGCGACATCGAGGAAGGCGGCGGGCCACGGCGTGCACGCGCCGAAGTCGACCACGCCCAAGCGGCCGTCGGGCATCCGCAGGAAATTGCCGGGGTGCGGGTCGCCGTAGACCAGACCGGCGCGGGCGGGCGCGGAGAACAGGAAACGCAGGATCAGCACGCCGAGCCGGTCGAGCTCGGCCGCCTCGCCCCGGACGATCAACCGTGACAGCGGGACACCGTCGAGCCATTCGGTGACCAGGACGTCGCCGCGCTGGGCGATCACCCGGCTCACCACCACATCGGGATCGTCGGCGAAGGCGGCCGCGAACACCCGCTGGTTGGCCGCCTCGCGGGCGTAGTCGAGTTCGGCGTTGATCTCCTCGCACAGCGCCTCGATCACCGGGCGGGTGTCCGCGCCGGGCAGCAGCGCCGTGAACAGCGGTGTGGCGCCGCGCAGGGCCTGCAGATCGGCCAGGACCGCCCGACGCGCACCGGGGTACATGACCTTGACCGCGACCGGGGTGCCGTCGTGCCAGCGGGCGCGATGGACCTGGCCGACCGAGGCCGCCGCGGCGGCGCGGTCGTCGAATTCCAGGAACAGCGAACGCCAGTCGGGGCCGAGCTGCGTCGCGAGTTCGCTGTGCACGGCGGCGGGCAGCATGGCGGGCGCCGAGTCGTGCAGCCGCGCCAGCGCCTGCCGGAACGGCTCGGCCAGATCGGGAGCCAGGCCCAGTTCGAGCAGGCCGAGCAGCTGACCCAGCTTGGCCACGCAGCCCTTGAGCTCGCCGAGCACCTGGAACAGATGCTCGGCGGTGCGGGCTCGGATGTCGCGGTCGACGTCCGCGGGCACCCGCCCGATCGCCTTCTTGCCGAACCCGGCGATGCGGCGGCCGGCGTAGGCGACCGGGACCGCCGCCAGCCGGGCGCCGCGCACGACCTTGCCGGTGGGGGGATGGCCGATCCGCGAATCCGTAGCGGAGCGGGCGAACGGCATCACCCTGCCCTCGGGATCGCGCCCGACCATGTCCCACCTCACTGCCCCGCCGGAATGAGTCGACGCCTGCCCGGCGTCGTGTTCTGTGCAGGTTATCAACCGGGGTGGGCGGCGCGTAGCGGGTCGGCGCGGGTAGCTCAGCCGAGCGCGCCGAGCCCGTGCAGGACGCGGTGGATCTCGGCGGTCCAGTCCCGGTGGGCCAGGTGCGCGTAGTCGACCCAGAAGGTGCCGATGCCGTCGCGGTCCTCGCGGAACCAGCCGCCCTCGATGTCGGCTTCCAGGACGACGCTCATGCCGTGCTCGGCGGCGACGAAGGTGAGTTCGAGCTGGTTCACCCGCGGGAAGTGCGGCGAGCGACCGAATTCGATCTCCTGATAGAACGGCAGCAGCTGCAGCGTGCCCGCGATGGCGCCCGCCTCCACATCGGTGCGGCGCAACCCGAAACCCATGCGCCGCACGGCATCCAGCACGACGTGCTGGGCGGGCAGCGCCCCGATGCCGAGCGGGTCGGTATCGGTGGCGTCCACGGCGCCGTGGATGTCGACCACGGTGCGCAGTGCGACGCCGGCGCCCGGCAGGTGGTGACCGTCGAAGAAGGTGATCGGTGTCTCGAAGGGAACCGGTGCGGCGAACCGCAATTCGGCGACCGTGCCCGCGATCAGGGTGAACGGACCGGCCACCCTGGCCCGGCCGAAGCCGTGATCGGTGACGTGCTCCTCGCCGTCGGCGTACTCACGCTCGACGCGGGTGACGAACTCGACGGCCACGTGCCCGATCGACTGGTCGACGCGGCCGCCGCGCAGCCGGATCACACCCTCGACGAGCCCGCCGGGTTGTGCACCCGGGGTGAACAATTCGGTTTCCACCTCGGCGCCGCCGACACCGGCCGCGGCCAGCAATTGCTTGAACATGCGAGCAGTCTGGCCGACGGCGCTTACGATCCGCTTACCGTCGGCCGGTGCTGTGGGTCAGCTCATCGTGCCGCGGGCACTCAGCCGGCGGCGGTGTCCGGGATGCGGGTGGCCTCGAGCTGACGGTCGGTGGGGGCGACACCCTTCTTGAGGCTGTGCGCGTAGACGTCGACGTATTCCTGGCCGGTCAGGCGCATCAGCTCGTACATCACCTCGTCGGTGACGGCGCGCTCGACGAAGCGGTTGCCGCTCATCCCTTCGTAGCGCGAGAAGTCCAGCGGGGCACCGAACTTGAGGGTGACCCGGTGCCTGCGCCACTTGAACGGTCCGGGCGGGCTCACCTTGTCGGTGCCGATGACGGCGACCGGGATGACCGGGACGCCGGTCTCCAGCGCCAGCCGCGCCATGCCGGTCTTGCCCTTGTACAGGCGACCGTCCGGGGAGCGGGTGCCCTCCGGGTACAGGCCGACGAGCATGCCCTTGTCGAGCAGCTTGCGGGCCGCGTTGAGGGCGTCCTCGGCGGCGGAGGCGCCGCTGCGGTCGATCGGGTACTGGCCGGTGCCGCTGAAGAAGAACTTCTGCAGCCGACCCTTGAGACCGGGGGTGGTGAAGTACTCGGCCTTGGCGAGGTAGCTGATCCGGCGCGGGCTCAGCAGCGGGGCGAACAGCCAGTCCGCGAACGAGAGGTGGTTGCCCGCCATGATCGCCGGTCCGTCGGTGGGCACGTTCTCGACACCCTCGACCACGGGCCGGTTGTATAGATGCATGAACGGTCCCGGGAAGACGAACTTGAGCAGCCAGTAGAACATGGCGTCCTTTCTTCGGACCGGGATCGTGGTGTGCGGCCTCGTCGGAAAACGACTTTACCGCTGGTCGCAGGTCACAACCAACCCAGGACGGTAGCCGCAGTGCATGGTTGTGACCCTCATCTCCCGGTGCGACCCGCCAGCGGCGTGTCGACCGCCGCCCTGGCCAATTCGGCCGCGCCGATCATGCCCGCCGCCTCCCCGAGCTGGGTGGTGCGCAGCCGGGCCAGCGGGCGGTGCCCGGCGCCGGTGACCGCGCTCGCGTAGTGCTCGCGCGCCTCGTCGAGGAACAGCGGCGCCGAACTGCTCACGCCGCCGGCGATCACGACCAGATCGGGATCGAAGAGGTCGCTGACGAAGGCCAGGCCGAGGCCGAGCCAGCGCGCGAAGTCGGCCATCACCCGGACCGCGAGCGGGTCGCCGTCCTGGGCGGCGCCCGCCACCCGGCGGCCGGTCAGCGAGCCGGGATCGCGGATGACATCCTTGGCGAGCACCGAGCGCACCGGATCGGTGGCCAGCAGTTCGATCGCGGTGTCGGCCAGCGCGGTGCCACTGCAGTAGCGCTCCCAGCAGCCGCGTTTGCCGCAGGCGCAGGCGCGCCCCTCCGGCACCACCTGCAGGTGCCCGAGTTCGGGGGCGATGCCGTGGCTGCCGCGATAGAGCTTCCCGTCGATGAGCAGGGCGGCGCCGATGCCGGTGCCGATCGCGACCAGGACCACGGTGTGCCCGCCCGCGGCCGCCCCGAAGCGGTACTCGGCCCAGCCCGCGGCGTTCGCGTCGTGCTCCAGGATCACCGGCAGCCCGAGTCGCGCGGTCAGCCGCTGCGCGACCGGGGCGTCCTGCCAGGGCAGGTGCGGCGCGAACCGGACGGTCGAGCGGTCCTCGGAGATGAAGCCGGCCACGGCCAGGCCGACCGCGGCGATCGGATGCCTGCGCCCCAGCTCGCGGACCGAGCGGTCGATCGCGTCCTCGAGCGCGCGCGCCGCGTGCGGTGTCGGGGACTGCACGGAATCGAGCAGTTCGCCCTCGGCGTCGACGACCGAGGCGCGGATGTTCGTGCCACCGACGTCGACGCCGACGGTGAGCAGGTGCTGACGGTCGATCCCCTGGGTCATCCCCGGATCGTCACCGGAATGTCGACATAACGCGAGCGCGGCGCGCGGGCGGTCCGCGATCGATCGTCGCGGGGACGCTCGGCGGTGTCGGCCCGGGGCGGCGCCGGGGTCGCGAAAACGCCGGTGCCGGAGTCGCTCGGGACCTGGGGTCCTGCGGCGGTGTGAGTCGATGCGCCCTGCTGTCGGGGCGCGGCGTACTCGTCGACCCGGCGCGGCCGGGGAGTGCCGTCGGGGCGGGCCGAACCCCAGCGCAGGCGGGACCGGGCC
>NZ_JBCGFB010000198.1:0-6931 GCF_038752175.1 Nocardia sp. No.11
GCGCGGGCTGGGCCTGCTCGGCGAACAGCGCGCGAACAGCGGCGCCCCAGGCTCGCGGCCGGGGCGCCCGCGTCGTCCGGCGCACGAGTCGCACCGAGCTATCCGATCGCACCACGTCGGCTATTGCAACAGACCAGTACGACACGCCAGCACTCCCCTGCCGGGGGACACGCTGCGAGATGGTGCGCGACCGGCCAGAATGGCTGTCGTGTCCTCGCTTCATGTGTACCGTTTCGGTCCCGCCGACGGCCCTGCCGTCCTCGCCCTGCACGGTCTCACCGGCCACGGCAACCGCTGGGAAACCCTGGCCACCGAGCACCTGCCCCAGGCCCGGGTCATCGCTCCCGACCTGCGCGGACACGGCCGCTCGACCTCGCTGCCACCGTGGGACTTCGAGACGATCGTCGACGATCTGGCGGCCCTCGTGCGGGCGGAGACCGACGGTCCGGTGGTCGTCGTCGGCCACTCCTTCGGCGGCGCGATCGGCATCCACCTGGCCCGTCGTCATCGCGACCTGGTGCGGTCGCTGATCCTGCTCGACCCCGCGATCGGCATCGATCCGAAGCTCATCGAACAGGTCGCCCTCGCCAACCTCGCCTCCCCCGACTACACCGACCTCGCCGAGGCCAGGTCCGACAAGCAGCACAGCGCGTGGAGCCCCGACGAGGTCGACCCGGCGCTGCTCGAACGCGAGCTGGCCGAGCATCTGGTGCCCACCGAGGGCGGCCGGGTGGGCTGGCGCATCTTCCAGCCCGCGATCACCTCGTACTGGGGTCAGCTCGCGCGTCCGTTCGTGCTGCCGCCCGTCGACCTGACCACCGTGCTGGTCCGCGCGGCCAAGGTGCAGCCGCCCTATGTCACCGCCGAGTTCCTGGCCGCGCTGTCCGCCCACCTCGGCGACCGGCTCACCGTCGAGGTGTGGGAGTGCGATCACATGATCGCCCAGGCCCGCCCCGCCGAGGCGGCCGCGCTGATCGCCGCGGCACTGTAGCGGCGATGGCGGCGACGACGGAGGAGCAGGTCGAACGAGTCCGCGCACTGGTCGCGGCCATCCCGCCCGGCCGGGTGTCGACCTACGGCGATATCGCCCAGGGGGCGGGTCTGTCCTCGGCGCGCACCGTCGGCTGGATCATGCGCACCGACTCCGCCGACCTCCCCTGGCACCGGGTGATCGGCGCGTCCGGCCGCCCCGCCGCCCACCTCGCCGCCCGGCAGTTGCGTCTGCTCGCCGAAGAAGGGGTGCCGATCGTCGACGGTCGCGTCGACCTCCGCACAGCCCGGCTCTGAGCGTTACCCGGCCGTCGGTTCGCGCTCGATCACGCAATGCCCGCCGGTCGTGCTCGATCCGCGACCGATCCGACCCGCCCCGAAGCGATGGCCGTCGGCCGGGCGGCGACTCAGTGCTCGTCTGGAAAGGACTGCTGCACAGTCGGATCCGAGGGCGCTACCGGTCTAGCCGGAGGTGTGACCGGGGAGGAGCGGCGAGCCGGGTCCTCCGCGTAGGTATCCGCCGAGGGCGAGTGCACCGGGGGCCGGTCCCCCGGCCGCACCGGCGGCGGCGTCAACGGCGCACCGACATCGGAGCGCCGCACGGGCCCCGCTGTTTTGGTCGGCGCCGAGTGCCGTTCGTCTACAGCAGGTTTCGATGCATTCGGCGCACCGGTTCGCGCGTCCGGGGCGCTGGGTCTCGTGTCCGGGGCGCCGGGCCTCAGGTCAGGATTGCTGGGCCGCACCGCAGTGCCGTTGGGCCGCACGGCAGGACCGTTGGGCCGCGAATCGAGACCACCGGGCGGCGCGCTCAGCTCACCAGGTCGCGCCGCCGCTCCGCTGGGCGCGTCCTGCGGTCGCCGTGTTCCCGCATCTGGGCGCTTCGGCGTCCGCTCCGGGTGGGGCCCACTCCCCGATGCCGCGGCCCCACCCCGCCAGTTCCCGGGCGTCTGCGCCCCACCGAACTGCTCACGCCCAGGCGTCTGCACCCCACCGGACGGTTGAGGCGCGAGCGGATGCACCCCACCCGACTGTTGATATCCGGGCGGCTGGGCCATGCCGGGCTGCTGGATCCCGGGCGACTGCGCTCGGCCGGGCTGCTCGTACGCCGCCGCCGGAGTGTGCGAAGGACTCACTCCCGCCTGCGCGCTCCCCGGCGGATACGCCGACAATCGCCCCGCACCGACACCACGTTTCGTCGGCGACCGCGAGGACTTGATCCACCAGAACACCAGCGCACCGAGGATCGCGAACACCACCGACCACACCAGGTAGACGACCAGGATCTCCATATCGCGTTCGACGAGTCCGACCACCACCCCGAGCGCGCCGAACAACCCGCCGAGTGTGACGACCACGAACAGGAATCCGCGGATCACGTCGCCGAGCATCGTCGGCTGACCTGGTCCACCTGCACCGGACATCCCCACCCCCTTGCCGGACCGCGACGCGACGCCGCCGTCGGGCGCTCGAGCATCGACGTCACGCCCCGCTAGCATGACTTTCGTGCCGATTACCCTACGCCGGATCAGCCGATGACCGCCGCCGATGCGATCGTGCTCGCGGGCGGACGCGCGAGCCGGATGGGCGGGGTGGACAAACCCGCGATCGTGATCGGCGGCCGATCGATGCTCGACGCCGCGCTGGCCGCGGTGGCCGACTGCGGCCGGGTCGTGGTGGTCGGTCCACATCGGCCCGCGCTGGATCCCGGGGTGCAACAGGTCAGGGAGGTCCCGCCGGGTTCCGGCCCGGTCGCGGCGATCGGCACCGGGTTCAGCGCGCTCGGCCCCGACCCGGCGCCGTGGATCGTGGTCCTCGCCGCGGACATGCCGTTCCTCACTCCCGACACCGTGCGCGAATTACTGGGCCGCGCAGCCGAATCGACCACCGACGCGGTCTTCGCGATCGACGCCTCCGGCCGACCCCAATACCTCGTCGGGGTCTGGCGTCGCACCGCCCTGGCCGCGGCACTGGCCGGGCTGGACGCGCTGGAGAACCAGCCGATGAAGGCGATCGTCCCCACCGAGACCACCCTGATCGAACTGCCCGGCACCGGCGACTGCGACACCGAGGAGGAGGTCCGCCGCGCCCGCGAGACGATCGCCGACCGCGCCGCCACCCGCCTCGACCTCACCGCGGCCAGGGCCCGCATCGCCGCCGAGCTGACCCCGCTGGTCGCCTACGAGGCCGAGCTGGGCGAAGTGAGCGGCGCCGCCCTCGCCGCCCCGATCGTCGCCGCCGGCGCGCTGCCCCGCTTCGACGTCTCCGCGATGGACGGCTACGCCGTGTGTGGCGACGGGCCATGGCAGTTGCGCCGCGATATCGGTTTCGCGGGCGGCGCCCGCCCGGTCGGCCTGCTGCCCGGCGAAGCGGTGCGCATCGCCACCGGCGCGCACGTTCCCGACGGCACCACCTCCGTCCTGCGCGACGAGTTCGCCGACGTCACCGGCGACGAGCTCACCCGCCGCCCCGACACCCCGATCCGCAGCGATATCCGCACCCGCGGCGAGGACCAGATGGTCGGCGATCTCCTCGCTCCCACGGGCACGCGCGTCACCGCCGCCCTGCGCTCGGCGGCCGCTTCGGTGGAGGTCACCGCGGGCCTGGTCCGCGGGCCCGTCCGGGCCCGCATCGTCATGACGGGTGACGAGATCCGCAGCAGCGGCCCGCTGCAAGCCGGTCAGACCCGCGACTCGATCGGCCCCGTCCTGCCCGACCTGCTCGCGGGTCTGGGCGTCACCGTGCTCGACCGCGTCCACCTGCGCGACACCGACCACGGCTTCGACGACATGCTCACCGCCACCGCCGGTTTCGACCTCCTGGTGGTGGTCGGCGCGACGGGCGGCGGAGCCGCCGACCAGCTCCGCTCCGCCATCGCCCGCGCCGAGGCCCGCGTCGTCGTCCCGCGCCTGGCCATGCGCCCCGGCGGCTCCACCATCGTCGCCGAACTCCCCACCGGCCCAACGGTTCTCGGCCTCCCCGGCAATCCCTTCGCCGCGATCGCCGTCCTGCTCGCCCTGACCCCCGCCATCGTCGCCGCCCGCACCGCCGCACCCCCACCCCGCCCGGCCTACGGCCCCCTCCACAACGCCGCCGAAACAGCGGGCCCCGTCCAGCGCATCACCCCCGCCCGCCACACCCCCGAAGGCGGCTGGACCGCCGACACCTCCGTCCGCACCGCCCACTTGGCCGGCCTCATCGACCGCGACGGCCTCGTCATCGTCCCGCCGGATGCCCCCGACGGCACCATCGTCGAATTCCTCCCACTGCCCCATTGAGCGGGCGAGCAGTCATCGTCACCGGACGTCGCCACCGCCGACCCGCTGTCACCTGACGACCTTGCGGGACAGGCGGATAGTCGCGGCCGACCTCCCGCTGTCGACCGCCACCGACACCAAGAACAAGCGCTACCGAATCACCGACTCCTACCTGCGTTTCTGGCCGGCCTTCCTGGAACGCGGCATTCCCCTCGTCGAACGCGGCCGTGGCGACCTCGCCCTAGCGGTCCTGGACGTCACGGCGCGGCCGAGCGGTCGAACCCCTCGTCCGCGCATCCCTGCTCCGCCTGCTGCCCAACCAGGACTGGCCCGACACCGAGGAGATCGGCGGCTGGTGGAACCGCGCCAAGCACACCGCCCGCGACACCACGCCCGAACCGTGCGCGGAGGTTCGGCGCGCATTGGCCGATGTGCTCGGCGCGATCCAAGCCCGAGACGACTACGACGCTGGGCAAGACACCGGTCTCGGGGAAACTGATGACCGACACAGCGCTTAGCGCAGCTCTCGACCACCGTCGCGGGCGAAACCCCGCCGAACCAGGTCGGTTGAGCTGGGACGACGGTCCGGTAGAGTCGTCGCGATAGTCGGCGCCGGGGATCCGGCGGGGAGAATCGAACCATTCGGGGGAATCATGCACAGGTGGCGAAAGGCTGTCCCAGCTGTCGCGATCGTGGTCGGAGCGCTGGTCAGCGGGTGCGATGAGGCCGAGCCGGTCCAGACGGCACCGCCCGCCACTACCGCAGCAGCGGCTACGACGAGTGCCGATCCGAGTGCCGGGCTCTGGGACCCCTGCACGCTGCCCGATTCAGCACTGTCCGCCGCCGGGCTGAACACCGCCACCAAGGAGAAGGATGTCGCGGGGGTGGCGTTCGAGGGGTGGAAGGTCTGCGGGTGGCAGGACTCGAACAAGTCGTACACCCTGACAGTTGCGTCGGCGACGCACACACTGGCTGAGGCGAAAGCTCGGACGGATTACACCGACTACGTCGATACCATGGTCGGGACCCGCAAAGCCCTCCAGTCGCGACCGGTCGGTGCGACACACGACCTGACCTGCTACATGAGTATCGAGGTCCCCACCGGGGTGGTGGAGTTCGACGTACGAAACCGTGCCAGCGTGAAAACGGCCAGCGACCCGTGCGCAGAAGTCCGGCGCCTGAGCGAAACACTCGCACCCCACGTGCCGGGCGCGTGAGGTGGCATCGTGGCTTCTTACATCGATCCCACCGAGTGGACGAAACTCAGTGGCCAGGCTGAAGCAGGGCAGCTCGCCCTCAACCCGGAGGTCGGCAATACGCTCGCGCGAGTATGCGACGATCACCTCGCAGCCCTCGACGCAGTTCTCGTCCAAGTCGGCCGCGTCGAACGCATCACAGGCTTCGGTTCATTCAATTCGAGTCGCATCCTGGAACAGAAATTCTCGCTGACGGCGGCTGGTAGCGATCGTGCGCTCGACGCGACGATCCTCGAGCACATCGAGGCCGTCACAACCGCCAAAGAAGTTGTCCTCAAGGCGATCGCCAACTTCCAAGCCCAAGACGACGACAACGCTGGGCAATACACCGGTCTCGGGGGGAACTGATGACCTATGAGGAGTACAAAGCGCGGGTGATCGCCGCGCAGGAGCAATGGAACCAGGAGCGCAGCGTCATCTATCTGACGCAGAACCTGGCGAACTTCTCCCAGATCTTCGCGGGCGAGACCCAGCCGAACCATCTCGTCGGAACGGTGGACAGCTACGACCACATGCAGCTGCCGGAGATTCTGAGCGCGGTGTCCGCGATGAAACCGGCTGTGGTGCACAGCGCTTCGGAGGTGTGGAGCAAGATCGGCGCCGATCTGTCGACGACCATCGTCGCGTTCAACAAGGCGTTCGAGGCGACGACGAACGGGCCGAACGGATGGGTCGGCGAAGCGGCGACGGCAGCGGTCACGGCGGTGAAGAACTACGCCGCGCAGTCGGCCACGCTGCCCGCCGCCGCGACGGCGGTCAGCCTCAAACTCGCCGAGATGAAGACGGGTCTGGAGCAGACGCAGGCGCTGATGCCGGGGCTCACCGAGCGTCCGACCGTCGCGGGCAAGACCCTGCCTGCCGACGGCGAGATGAAACTGGATCAGTTCGAGGGAGACGAGGCGTTACAGGAAGCGCGTCGCATCCTGCGCACCGTGTACAGCCAGGTCGCGGTGCAATCCGATACCGGTGTCCCGTTCATGCCGACCGCGCCGAAGGTCGTCGGCGGCGACGGCGGCGACCCGTCGATTCCGGGCGGCGGCGGCAGCGACCAGGGCACGCAGTCCGGTGGCACCACCGGGGATACGGCGGGCACGGACGGGCAGACCACGGCGGGGACCGAGGACGGGCAGGCGTCGGAGAACACCGGGACCGAGGGCACGACGACCACCGACGACGGCGGCACGGCCGATGACTCGACCACGTCGTCGTCGACCGACGACACCACGGCGGCCTCGACCACGTCGCCGACGACGACCTCGCCCACGACCACCACCCCGTCGGGATCGCCGACGGGCACGAATCCGTCCACACCGGGGACCACCACACCGATCGGCACGACTCCCGGCGGCGGCCGGGGTGGGAGCAGTGGGTCGACCGGCGGGCGCGGCGGGGCGACCGCGCCGGGCGCTGGCCGATCCGTCACCGCCGCCC
>NZ_JBCGFB010000199.1:0-6823 GCF_038752175.1 Nocardia sp. No.11
GCCGCCGACGGGGCCTCCGGCCGAGGAATTCCCCGGGCCCGAAGGGCGCTGTCCGCCAGGCGCAGTGCCGAGGCCGTCGCCCGGTCGCCCGGACGGCTGCTGACCACCGGGCGCGTTCGCCGGGCGTTCGGACGGCGAACGTCCGCCGGGTGCGTTCGTATGTCGCTCGGTCGACTGGTCGCCGGCGCCGGCAGCGCCCGGCAGCTCACCACGGCGGATGACAACCGTCTCCGCGTTGCCGGGGGGAACGGTCGGCCTGCCCGGTTCGGTCACCGCTTCGGGGGTCGACTTGGGCGCGCCGGTCGACGGCGCGGTGTTCGACGAATCGGCGCCGCGCTGGGCGGTCGCGCCGGGGTCGGCAGATTCGGCTGCCGCGTTGTTCTCGTCGGTCGGGTCGGACACCTAGTACCCCTCGCTCAGGCTCGAACGTTCCACTCGCGCCACAGCCTAGTGCGCGCCGCGCCGAGGGGTTCGCCGATCGCCTCGCGGCGGGCCGGGCGACGACGTCACGGGCCTCGGTGCACAATGAACCCATGACCTCCTTCGGTGACCTGCTCGGACCGCAGCCGGTCCTCCTTCCGGAATTGATCGACGCCGAGGACGCCATCGCGGCGGGCACCGATCCCGTCCAGGTCGCCGCCGATCATCCGGCCGCGTCGATCGCGTGGGCGCAGCTGGCCGAGGCGTCGCTCGAGCGCGCGGGCGACGAGGTCAACCACGACACCGTCGCCGCCTACGCCTTCGCCCGCACCGGTTACCACCGCGGCCTCGACCTGCTGCGCCGCAACGGCTGGAAGGGCTTCGGCCCCGTCCCGTGGAATCACGAACCGAACCAGGGTTTCCTGCGCAGCGTCGGCGCGCTGGCCAGGGCGGCCAAGACCATCGGTGAGACCGAGGAATACGCCCGCTGCCTGGATCTGCTCGAGGACTGCGATCCGCACGCGGCAGCCGAACTCGGCCTGGACTGAGCCCGCGGCCGGATCCGAGTCGTAGGTGAGCGATCCCCATCCCGTCGTCGCCGCGGCCAGCCCGGTCGTCGCCGCCGCCAAGGACAGCACCGTCGATCGCGTGAAGGCGTCGGCGGTGCGCCTGCGGCTGTCGATGATCCCGATCATCCAGTGTTCACTGGGTGCGGCACTGGCGTGGTTCATCGCGCACAACGTCATCGGGCACCCCGACCCGTTCTTCGCGCCGACCGCGGCGATCGTCTCGATCGGCATCTCCTTCGGCGCCCGGATCCGCCGGTCGGTGGAGCTGGTGGTCGGCGTCGCCGTCGGCATCGGCATCGGTGACCTGTTCATCGCGCAGGTCGGCACCGGGGTCTGGCAGGTGGGCCTGGTGGTCGCCGCCGCGATGGCGTGCTCGGTGTTCCTCGACGGCGGCTCGATCATCACCATCCAGGCGGCGGGTTCGGCCGTGTTGGTCTCGACGCTGAGTCAGTCGTCCGGGGCCGGGCCGAGCCGGATGATCGACGCACTGGTCGGTGGCCTGGTCGGGGTGCTCATGGTCGGGCTGATCCCGTTGCACCCGGTGCGCCGCGCCCGCGAGCACGCGGCCGACGTGCTGTCGGTGATGAGCAAGTCGATGATCACCTGCGCCGACGGCCTGCTCGAACAGAACTCGGAGAAGGTGCACGAGGCCCTCTCGGCGGTGCGCGCCACCCAGAAGCAGATCGACGCCCTGCGCTCGGCGCTGGAGGGCGGCCGCGAGGTCAGCCGGATCTCGCCGCTGTACTGGAACTCCCGCAAACGCCTCGCGCGCATTCATTCGGCGGCCGATCCGCTCGACAACGCCGTCCGCAACACCCGTGTGCTGCTGCGCCGTTCCCTGACTCTGGTCCGCGACGACGAGGTGCTCGATCCGCGCCTGATCGACCTGGTCGATCAGCTGGGCCATGCCACCGATGTGGTCCGCAAGATGATGCTGGCGGACCCGGGCGAGCAGCCCGATCAGGCCGAGGCCACCCGCGCGCTGCGCAGCGTCGCCAAGAAGGCCCGCCCCGAACTCGTTGCCGGTGCCGGTCTTTCGGCGCATGTGGTGTTCGCGCAGATCCGGTCGATCGTGGTGGATCTGATGGTCGTGTGCGGGATGCAGCGCATCTCGGCGATGGCGCTGCTCCCGCCCACCGTGCCCAATCCGTATGTGACGCCCGAGGAGTGACGGCTCAGTCGCCGACGGGGGAGACCCTGGGGCGGCCGGGCCGCAGCGAGAATCGCTTGCGGTCGAAGTCCCACACCCGGTAGATCGGCCACTGCGAGGTGTGCATCACCCAGGCCCCGGTGATCACGGCGCGGTGGAAGCCCACCACGTTGTAGCCCTGGTTGGCGATGGTCTCCAGGCCGCGCAACTGGTATTTCCACCAGATGCTCGGCGGCGTCTGGCGGCGACGCGCCGAGATCTCCGCGCGCAGCTGCGGCAGCTGGTCGATGCGCAGTTTCGCCTTGGTCAGGCAGAGCGCGAGGTCGAGGTCTTCGTGCAGGTCACGACGGGTGGTGGTGGCCTCGCGCACCTGCTCCCACGCGGTCCGCCGGATCGCCATATTGGCGCCGTGCACGTTGCCGACCGGCTGGTGTTTGATCAGGCCGAGGCGCTCCTGGCCGCCGATCGCGGCGGCGAGGAAGAAGCCGATCGGGGAGTCGTGGTAGGTGCTGATGCCGGTCACCGCCATGGTGTCCGGATGCGCGTCGAGGTGGGCGCGCACGGTGGCGCCCCAGTCGGGTCCGACGAGGGTGTCGGCGTCGATGCGGCCGAGGTAGTCGCCGCGCGCCTTGTCGAAGCCGGTATTGCGGGCATGGGCGACGCCGGGATTCGGCTCGTCGATCAGTTCGATCTTCGGATGTCGGGCGGCGAGCTCGGCGACGATCTCCCGGGTGCGATCGGTGCTGCCGTTGTCGACGACGATGATCTCGTCGATGGCGTCCTGGCCGACCAGCCGGTCTAGGCAGGCGGCGATGACCGAGGCTTCGTCGAGCGCCGGGATGACGACAGAGAGAACTACGGGCGGTTCGGTGGTGCCCATACGAGTTTCCGTTCCTGAGTCGAGGCTGACCCGCGACAGGCTATCAACGCCAGAACCGGGTCATGTGGCTACCGTAGGCAGCCCACCCGTCAGGTACCCCGGAAAGTTCGAACAAAGCGTAAACAGCGTCGAAAAACACCTGGCTCAATGGTGTGAAGAAGATGACAGCGAAAAGAACGAGCATTCCGTAGGGCTTGATCTGGTCGAGCGACCGGCGCGTCTCGTAACTCAGCGAGGGCTCGATGATCCCGAACCCGTCCAGGCCCGGCACCGGCAGGATGTTCAGCAGGAACGCGGTGATCTGCAGGAACGCCAGAAAACTGAGCCCGCACCAGAACGCGGCGTGCTCCTGCATCGTCCCGAACGCGCGCACCACCACCAGCAGCACCACCGCGCACAGCAGATTGGACGCCGGACCGACCGCGCTGACCAGCCGCTGCACCCCGGACCGGAATCGCGTGGTGTCGACATACACGGCGCCACCGGGCAATCCGATACCGCCGAGCGCGATGAAAATCAGCGGTAATCCGATCGACAGCACCGGGTGGCTGTATTTCAGCGGATTCAGGGTGAGATATCCCCGCACTTCCACTTCATGATCGCCGGCCCGCCACGCGACATAGGCGTGCGCGAACTCGTGCAGACACAGGCTGATGATCCAGCCGAACACCACGAGCACGAACACACCGACCTTGGCGCGCACCGACTCGATGTCGGCGTCCCAGGCCAGCGCGCCGCCGAGCACGGTGATCAGCACGATGAGCAGGAAGACCGGGCTGGGGCGGACGGCACTGTGGCCTGCCCGCCTGCCGGTGGGGAAGGAGGAGGTCATCGCACCAGGAGCCAGGGTTGTTCGAAACGATAGAAGGTCGAGCGGGGCACCTTGCGGTCGGTGGTGATCCCGTCGCGGGTGACGATCGCGCCCGGCGTGCCGAGCTGCGCGGCGCGGCCGGCGACCCAGGGGCGCTTGCGCAAACCCTTGCGGACCCTGGCGCGGACGCCGGGCATCGTCATGGTCGGTGAGATCAGCATCGTGGTCACCGTGCCGGTGAACAGCAGGGTGTCGTCGACGTAGGCCTCGCCCTCGAGCTTGGCGCCGTCGACGCCGGTGATGCTGGCCCGGCCGACGAGTACGGTGCCGGTGTCGTCGCGGATCAGCGGCGTCTCGATCGCCCGGCCCTCGAGCGCGATCTTGGCGGCGGCGTTGCCGGTGGCGGTCTGATAGACCCGCGAGGCGTAGGTCGTCTCGGTCGGCACGAAACCGACCTCGACGTGTAGGCGTTCGGTGCGCATCAGATGGGTGAGCACGGTGGCCAGGGCGGCGTCGGAGCCGAGCACGATCAGGCGCGGCAGGCTGTCGGCGGCCAGCACCGGCAGCAGTTCGTCGATCACGCCGGTGTCGGGCTGTGGCCCGGTCTGCGTGGTCGGCTGCGAGGCCAGTGCGATCGGGACCGGCATGTCACCACATCGGAGAACGTGGGTACTCAAACTGCGGTACACCCTCCTCGGTCGGGTCGACGGTTTGTCGCCCTCGAACACGGCAAACCCCCTGCCGGCAAGTAACCGTAACCGATCGTGGCACCCGCAGCGGTCCGGGGTCGGCGTGCTCGGACAGGGCAGGTCGGAGGGTCCTGATCAGGGGTCGGCTAGACTGTGTCTCCGGCCACCGCCTCAATTCGGCAGGTAGCTGCAGTACACCGTGTGCTGCCGTCGATCTGTAGGAGACGCGAAATGCCGGCAATCGTCCTCATCGGCGCCCAGTGGGGCGACGAGGGTAAGGGCAAAGCTACCGATCTGCTCGGTGAGCGGTTGCAGTGGGTCGTTCGTTACCAGGGCGGCAACAACGCAGGCCACACGGTCGTGCTTCCCAACGGCGACAAGTTCGCCCTGCACCTGATCCCGTCCGGCATCCTCACCCCCGGCGTGAAGAACGTCATCGGCAACGGCGTCGTGGTCGATCCCGGCGTGCTGCTCGACGAGCTCGCCGGGCTGGAAGAGCGCGGCGTCGACACCTCCGGCCTGCTGCTCTCGGCCGACGCGCACCTGATCATGCCGTACCACGTGGCGATCGATAAGGTCGCCGAGCGCTTCCTCGGCAGCCGCAAGATCGGCACCACCGGCCGCGGCATCGGTCCCTGCTACCAGGACAAGGTCGCCCGCGTCGGCGTCCGCGTCGCCGATGTGCTCGACGAGAAGATCCTCACCCAGAAGGTCGAGGCCGCCCTGGAATTCAAGAACCAGGTGCTGGTGAAGATCTACAACCGCCGCGCGCTGGACCCGCAGCAGGTGGTGGACGAGGTGCTCGAACAGGCCGAGTCGTTCAAACACCGCATCTCCGACACCCGGCTCGAGCTGAACCTGGCGCTCGAGCGCGGCGACACGATCCTGCTGGAGGGTTCGCAGGGCACTCTGCTCGACGTCGACCACGGCACCTACCCGTTCGTCACCTCGTCGAACCCGACCTCGGGCGGCGCGGCGGTCGGTTCCGGCATCGGCCCGAACAAGATCGACACGGTGCTCGGCATCCTCAAGTGCTACACCACCCGCGTCGGCTCCGGCCCGTTCCCGACCGAGCTGTTCGACAACTTCGGTGAGTTCCTGGCCAAGAACGGCGGCGAGGTGGGCGTCACCACCGGCCGGGCCCGTCGCTGTGGCTGGTTCGACGCGGTCATCAGCCGCTACGCCACCCGCGTCAACGGCATCACCGACTACTTCCTCACCAAGCTCGACGTGCTGTCGGGTCTGGACACCGTGCCGATCTGCGTCGCCTACGAGATCGACGGCGAGCGGGTCGAGCAGATGCCGACCACCCAGACCGAGTTCCATCACGCGAAGCCGATCTACGAGGAGATGCCCGGCTGGTGGGAGGACATCTCGCAGGCTCGCACCTTCGAGGAGCTGCCTGCCAACGCGCAGGCGTACGTGCTGCGGCTGGAAGAGCTTTCGGGCGCGCGGATCTCGTGCATCGGTGTGGGCCCCGGCCGCGATCAGACGATCGTGCGCCACGACGTGCTGGGGTGAGCTGAGCGCTGACACGCGCGAGTGATGTCGACTCGCTATCGATTTGACAGCATCCGCTCGGCTACCGCTATCGTCGCTGCGCGGTACGCGGGGACGTGCCGCATGGTGTCGAGTGTGTGAGTGGGTGTTCGGCGTGATCCGTCGGTCCGATGATGTGAACTCTTCGACGGCGCGGCGAGTCGCCCGTCCGCTCGTCGGCGTGCTGCCGATGGCGCTGGCCGTGGCCTGCGCCGGCGTCGCGATCGCGGTGCCGCAGCCGGGGATCAACCCGGAGCAGCCGGGCGTGAACACGCCGGCGCCCGCCGACGAGGGCCGGTCCGATCTGGCGACGTTCGACGCTCCCGACACGCTGGAGCGTCTCGCGCCCGAACGTCCGGAATCGCGCCCGGTGCCCGAATACACCGCTCCGCCCCCGCCGATCGTCATCGAGGAGCTGCACCTCCCCGAGCCCGTCGAGCCGGTCGCGCCCATCGCCCCGCCTCCGCGCACGCTGCGCGTCGGTGACTTCACCAGCCCGGTACCCGACGAGCTCCCGGGCGAGGTCCTCGACGGCGTGAACAACTCCGCCGCCGACGTCGAGGCCGCCATCGCGACCCAGGGCCGCTCGATCGGCATCAACCCCAGCCGCTCGGACAAGATCGCCGCCGCGACGGTCGGCGGCGCACTGGCCGGTGCCGCCATCGTCGGTGCCCCGGCGGCGGCCGTCGGCGCCGTCGGTGGTGGGCTCATCGGCGCGGGCATCGGTGCCGGTGTCGGCTTCGCGGTCGGTGCGGCCGGTACCGC
>NZ_JBCGFB010000200.1:0-6720 GCF_038752175.1 Nocardia sp. No.11
CTCGGCGCGGCCATCCAGTACTTCACCACGATCAACCAGCCGTTCCAGGGGAAATGATCCGGCGCTGCTGACCGCAGTGCCCAGTTCGACCCGCGTCGACCGGCTGCGTGCGCAGCCGGTCACGGTGCGGCCGTCGCCTCGCTGACGAGCACGGCGGCGACGCGGCCCGCGTAGTCGATGACGGTGGCCGGGTCGTCGCCCGCGTCGACCCGGCGCACGCACGCGTCGACCAGCGCCTGGAGTGACTCCGTCACCAGGGCGGGATTCGTCACCGCCGCCGCGGACAGTTCCCCGCGCAGGAGGTCGGCCAGTTCGGTGTGCAACGCGATCACCCGGGCCCGCGCGGGCGCCGAGAGGTTCATCCGCGAGAGCGCGGTGCGCCAGGCGTGATCCCCGTCGACGGCCTGCTCGACGTTGACGCGGACGTAGGCCACCACGCCGGCGGCGGGTGTCGGTGCGGCCTCGATCGCGTCGCGGACCGCGCTCGTCCACCGTGGGAAGCCGCGGGTGGCCACCATCTCGATCAGATCGTCGATCGAGTCGACGTAGCGGTAGATGCTGTTGCGGGCGATTCCCGCGCGGGCCGCCACCGCCCCGGCGGTCAGGGTTGTCTCGCTGTCCTGGGCCAGGAGGAACTCGGCGCTGTCGATCAGCGCCGCGAGTACTCGGGCGCGATGCTCGCGGACGCTGTCCGCGTTGATCTTGGGCATGGACCTCGGCTGCTTTCTCTTCCCCGTGTCCGGTTCCAGTTCGGGTACGTGCTAGCGTGCCGTCGAGCTCTTGGAGACACCGTGTCTCCAAGAGCGATTCATGTGCGTCCCGGACCTGGTCGGGCCTGCGCCGCGCACCGACGACACGGAGCTATTGCGATGAACGACCTTAGTGGGATCGACGGCTTCCTCGGCACGAGGGCGTCGATCGCCATGGACATGATGGTGACGTCGATGGTGCTGGTGGTGCTCGCGCTCGGATGGAGTGTGTACCGGGTCAAGGTCGGCAGGCGGTTCCGGCTCCACCGCGGGATCCAGCTCGGACTGGGTGTCGCGCTACTGGTCGCCGTCGTGCTGTTCGAACTGGATGTGCGCTTCAATGGCTGGCAGGAACGCTCCGCGGGAGTCGTGGGCGGCACGGCGTCCACCGCGGTGTGGACGTCGCTGGCGATCCACCTGGTGTTCGCCGTCACCTCGGTACTGCTGTGGCCGGTGGTGATCGTGCGGGCGGTGCGCAATTTCGGCAATCCGCCGCTGCCGGGCGCGCACGCTGCGTGGCACCGCCGGTGGGCGGGGTCGCGGCGATCGATATGACGCTCACCGCGCTGTCCTGCTGGGTCTTCTACTGGCTCGCTTTCGCCGCCTGATCGGCCGTCTCGTTCGCGTGTCGGGGCCGGGCCGGACAGAATCGGAGGGGAACTCCGCATTCGGTGACGGTGAAAGGACGACAGGCGATGACGCTGTCCCGTCGGCAACTCCTGCGCTTCGGCGTGACCGGTTCGGTCGCGGCCGCGGTCGGCGTGTCGGCGGTGAGCAGCGCCCGCTTCGCCGCGCCGCGCACACTCGGCGAACCGTTCTCCCTCGGTGTCGCTTCCGGGGAGCCGACCGCCGACGGCGTAGTGCTGTGGACGCGGCTCGCACCCGATCCGCTGGCGCCCGACGGGTACGGCGGGATGCCGATCGACCCGGTGACCGTCGACTACGAGGTCGCCGAGGACGAGCGCTTCACCAGGGTGGTGGCCAGGGGTGCGGCGGTGGCCACCCGCGCGCTCGGCCACAGCGTGCATCCCGAGGTCGGCGGGCTGGCGCCGGATCGGTGGTACTTCTATCGATTCCGGGCGGGCTCGGCGATCTCCCCCGTCGGTCGCACCCGCACCGCGCCGGTGGCGGGCAGCCCGACCGCTCGGATGCGCTTCGCCTTCGCCTCGTGCCAGTCCTGGAGCTCCGGGTACTACACCGCCTACGAGCATCTGAGCGCCGAGGATCTGGACCTGGTGGTGCACCTGGGCGACTACATCTACGAGTCGTCCTGGGTGCTCGCGCGGCAGGGCGCGAGCCTGCCGCCCCAGCTGGAGGGCGAGGCGGTGAACCTGACGGGGTACCGCCTCAAGTACGCCCAGGCCAAGACCGAACCGCCGCTGCAACGCGCGCACGCGGCCTTTCCCTGGCTGGTCACCCTCGACGACCACGAACTCGACAACAACTGGGCCGGGGCGCAGCCGGGACTCGGTCTCGACGTGTACCGGCTGCCGCCGCTGTACCGGCGCCGCAAGGCCGCCGCCTTCCAGGCCATGTACGAGCATCAACCCCTGCGCCTGGCCCAGCTGCCCGCCGGGCCGAGCGCGCACCTGCACCGGCGCTACCGTTTCGGCGATCTGGCCGAGTTCACCATGATCGACACCAGGCAGTACCGCTCCCCGCAGGCCTGTGGCGACGGCACCGCGGTCACCGGCTGCGCCGACCGCTTCGCCACCGACCGCACGATCCTCGGTGCGGCGCAACGGGACTGGCTCGTCGACGGCCTGTCCACCTCGCCCACGCGCTGGCAGGTGCTCGGCAATCAGGTCGCGATGGCGCAGTCCGACTACGACCCGGGACCGGAGCTGTTGCTGGGCACCGACGCCTGGGACGGCTACATCGCCGACCGCAACACGGTGCTCGGCGCGGCGGCCGCACGCGCCGCGGGCAATCTCGTCGTGATCACCGGCGACCGCCACGAGAACTACGTCGCCGACCTGCGCGGCGACTACGCCGATCCCGAATCACCCGTGGTGGCCACGGAATTCACGGGCACCTCGATCACCACCGGCGGTGACGGCGCCGACTTCCCCGATAGCGGGCGGGCGCTGCTCGCGGCCAATCCGGACATGAAGTTCTACAACCGGCAGCGCGGCTATGCCCGGGTCGAGCTGGATCACCGGCTGTGGCGCACCGACTTCCGGGTGCTGCCCTATGTCACCCGGCCGGGAGCACCGATCAGCACCCGCGCCGGTTTCGTCGTCCAGGACGGTATTCCGGGAGCCGCTCCGGCGTGAGAACGGCGGCAGGTCCTCCTGCGCCGACGTCGGATGCCCGGGAGGCCCCGAGGCTCACGGCACGGAGACAGGACGCAGGCAGCTCTGCAAGGGAGTGACGATCGAACACAGCGCGGGTCGGCGGGTCGGACGATAGTCCGCCGGGACGCCGTTCGCGGAGGTGATCGCACGCAGGGCGGCCACCGCGTCGGTGGGGCGGCGGGTCAGGCCGGGGTCGGTCACATCGACGGTGTAGAGCCCGAAACGCGGTGCGTAGCTGCCCCATTCGTAGTTGTCGGTGAGGCTCCAGTAGTTGTAGCCGATGACGTCGATGCCGTCGAGCTCGGCACGCTGGAGCCAGTACACGGTGTCGCGCAGATGGTCGGCGCGGGTATAGCCGTCGTGGCGGGGGGCGCCGTGCTCGGTCGGCAGCCCGTTCTCCACCACATAGATCGGCAGGCCGGGGAACTTCTCGGCGTAGGTGCGCAGGTCGTAGTAGATGCCCTCGGGCTCGATCGCGTTCTTCCATAGCTCGTCACCCACCAGCGCGGTGGTCGGCGGATGCTGGAGCGAGACACCGTAGTAGAAGTCGATGCCGAGGTAGTCGAGCTTGCCCCGGACCCGGTCGACGAACAGCAGATCCGTGAGATTCTGCACGATCGGATACTGCGCGACATTGCTGGTCACCTTCGCGCCCGGCTGCCGCTGGTGGATGTAGTCGTAGATCGCTCCGTGCGCCTGCACCAGCCGGTCGAACATCGGCACGGCGTCGAGCGGTCCGATGTCACCGATCTTGATCGACTGGGCCACGTACCCCATCGGTTCGTTGATGGTCACCCACAGCGGATCGAACGCCGCGTACCGATCGACCACGCGGCGCATATTGGCCAGCCAGTCCGCGACCATGCCCTGGTTCGTCCAGCCGCCCCGGTCGGCCGCCCAGCCGGGGATGACCCAGTGATCGAGGGTGAGCATGGGCCGCATCCCCGCCGCCCGGATCTTCGCCAGGACCGCGTCGTAGAACCGGAAGTCGTCGTCGTTCCAGACATCCGCGCGCGGCTGCACCCGCGCCCACTCGATGCTGAGCCGGAAGACCCGTACCCCCAGCCCGGCCGCCAGTTCGATGTCTTCGGCGTAGCGGGTGTAGAAGTCGACCGAGTCGCCGTACGAATCTCGCGCCTTCCCCGAACCGGCGTAGCGGCTCCAGTTGCTGTCCGGCGCATGACCTTCGGACTGGAACCCGGACATGGACACGCCCCACTGGAAGTCCGCGCCGAGGGCGGGCACACGCGTCGGCGCGGCCGCCGCACTGCCGGTGCCGGACCCGCTGGGTGCCGCGAAGACCGTGCCGCTCCCGCCGAGCACGAGCGCGATCGTCGATAGAATCGTGCACAGGATGCGCGTGCGTCTCATATCGGCAGGATCTCCCCAGGTGGTCGAGCGGCGGTGATGTCAGCAGCCCGGACTTTACTGGTCACATGTCCAATATGTGGCGGATTCCGGGAGCTACTGATCGGCGGTGAAGTCCTCCAGGGTGAGTGGGGACGTCTCGGGCACCCGGACCGGGCGCAGGAACGCCCAGCCGACGAACACGACAGTCACCCCGAGCATGCCCAGACCCGCCCACAGGTTCACGTCGATCCCGCCGGTCTTGGCCTCCTGCGCGGCCGGGTCCTGCACCAGCGAGGTGATCACCAGGACGACGCCGTAGCAACCGAGCAACGCGCCGATGATGGTGCGGATATCGAAAAGCATGGCCCTGTCTCCTTATCCGACGACGATGTCGAGGGCGATCACCAGCACGAGCGCGATCCCGGCGAGCAGTACCGGGCGCTGGTACCAGGGCAACGAGTCCGCGTCGGGGTCGGTGCGCAGCGCCTTCGGGGTCTCGGAGTAGACCAGGCCGACCAGTTCCGCGGCGGGCTTGGGCCGGGTGACCAGCGTGACCGCGACGCTGACGGTGATATCGACGACGAAGGCGGCGCCCGCGGCGACGAAGCTCGCGCCTTGCCCGGACAGGTTCGTCACCCCGGTCTCGTTGAGCAGGAACACCGATACCGCGGCCAGCGTGCCACTGACCAGGCCGACCCAGCCCGCGGCGGGTGTCATCCGCTTCCACAGCATGCCGAGGATGAAGGTCGCGAACAGCGGCGCGTTGAAGAACGCTGAACAGCGTCTGCAGGTAGTCCATCATGTTGCTGAATCCACCCGCGATGAACGCGGTGAAGATCGCCGCGACGGTCGCGCCGACCGTCGCCAGCCTGCCGACCTTCAGGTAGTAGCCGTCGGGCCTGCCCTTACACACGTACTGCTGCCACAGGTCGAAGCTGAACACGGTGTTGAACGCGGAGACATTGGCCGCCATGCCCGCCATGAACGCCGCGAGCAGACCGGCCAGGCCCACCCCCAGCAGCCCGTTCGGCAGCACCTCTTTCATCAGGAACAGCAGCGCCTGGTTGTAGGTGACGTCGCCCTCGAAATCCGGATTCGCGGTGACCTGCTGCTTGTACTCGATCATCTGCGGCACCAGCACCGCGCTGATCATGCCGGGGATGACCACGATCAGCGGGATGAACATCTTCGGGTAGGCGCCGATGATGGGCGTGCGCCGCGCGGCCGAGATCGAGTGTGTCGCCAGGGCGCGCTGCACCTCGACGAAATTGGTCGTCCAGTAGCCGAAGGAGAGCACGAAGCCCAGGCCGAACACGATGCCCATGATCGAGGCGAAGTCGTCGGTGAACCCGCTCATCGCGTTGCCCGGCCAGGTGCTCAGCTGGGCGGCACCGCCCGGCGAGGCGGTCACCTTGTCCTGCAAGCCTTCCCAGCCGCCGACCCGGTGCAGACCGACCAGGGTCAGCGGCAGCAGCGCCGCCACGATGACGAAGAACTGCAGCACCTCGTTGTAGATCGCGGCCGAGAGCCCGCCCAGGGTGACATAGGACAGCACGATCGCCGCCGCCACGATCACCGAGATCCACAGCGGCCAGCCCAGCAGCACATTGACGATGGTGCCGAGCAGGTAGAGGTTCACCCCGGCGATGAGCACCTGGGCCAGCGCGAAACTCAGCGCGTTCACCAGGTGCGCGCCGGTGCCGAAGCGCCTGCGCATGAACTCGGGCACCGAGCGGACCCTGGAGCCGTAGTAGAACGGCATCATCACCACGCCCAGAAAGAGCATGGCGGGCACGGCGCCGATCCAGAAGTAGTTGAACGTCGGGAAGCCGTACTGGGCGCCGTTGGCCGACATGCCCATGATCTCCACCGCGCCCAGATTGGCGGAGATGAAGGCGAGCCCGGTGACCCAGGCCGGCAGCGACCGGCCGGAGAGGAAGAAGTCGACGCTGGAGGACACCCGGCGCCGGGCGATCAGCCCGATGCCGAGCACGAACACGAAATACAAAGCGACGAGCGCGTAGTCGACGGGAGCGGCGTCCAGACGCAGGGTCGACGACGCGTCGAGCGTGGTGGTGGAAACGGCAAGCGGCACAGCGTGTCCCTCCTGGCCTGGAACCGGGTGGCGCAGGGACGTCGTTGGCGACGGCGCGGAACTTTTGTTCAGGCCACTCGGTGGGCCCCGGCGGCCGGTTCGACGGTGAAGACCCGGGGCGCGGACAGACCCGCCGTCAGGAAGCGCTGCTCGATCCGCGCGGCCACCCGGTCGCCGTCCGCACGGTCGACCAGCGCCAGCACGCTGCCGCCGAAACCGCCGCCGACCA
>NZ_JBCGFB010000201.1:0-6578 GCF_038752175.1 Nocardia sp. No.11
CGGCCGGCCCCGGCCCCGGTTACCCGCCGCCGGCGCAGGCCGCGCCGCCGCAGCCCGCCGGTGAGATCAGCCTGAGCAAGGATCGCCCGGTCAGCCTGCAGAAGGGGCAGCGCGTCACGCTCCGAAAGGACGGCGGCGCCGCGCTCACCTTCGTCAAGATGGGCCTGGGCTGGGACCCGGTGCGCACCCGCGGCATGTTCGGCAACCGCACCGTCGACATCGACCTCGACGCCTCGGTGTGCCTGTTCGCCGACAACAACCTCGTCGACGTCGCCTACTACGGCCAGCTGTCGTCCAAGGACGGTTCGGTCCGCCACCAGGGTGACAACCTCACCGGTGAGGGCGAAGGCGACGACGAGATGATCCTGGTCGACCTCACCCGGATCCCCGCGCACATCTCCACGCTGCTGTTCATCGTCACCTCGTACAAGGGCCACACCTTCGAGCAGGTGCAGAACGCTTTCTGCCGCTTGATCGATGGCGCCAACAACGGCGAGCTGGCCCGCTACACCCTCGCGGGTGGCATGCCGTTCACGGCGATGGCGATGGCCAAGGTGTACCGGGTCGGCGCCGACTGGAAGATGCAGGCGCTGGGCGAGGGCTTCCAGGCCAAGCATCCCGGCGAGGCCGTGCCCCAGCTGGGCCGGTTCCTCGGCAGCGACTAAGGCAGGACGACACAGAGCAGGCATGACGACGTGATTCACCTGAAGGCGGGCCAGAACACCGCACTGTCCGCCGACATCGTGCGCTTCACCGCACAGACCGCCGGTACCGTCGAACTCGGCGCGCTGGTGGTGGACGAGAATCTGCGGGTGCGCGACGAGCACGATCATGTGTGCGCGTCGCGGCCCGCGGCTCCCGGCGTCACCTTCGCCGGTGGCGCGGTGGACATCGCACTGGCGCAGGTCAGGTCGGACGCGAACGCCGTGCTGCTCTACGTCACCGCCGGGCACGTGCTCGGCGACGTCACCGCGACGCTGGCCGAGAACGGCTCGCCCACCGCGGAATTCGTGGTCGCTCCGACCGCGGGGGAGAGCGCGCTGATCTGCCTCGAGGTGTACCGGCGCGGTGGCGGCTGGAAGCTGCGCGCACTGGGACAGGGCTACGACGGCGGCGCGGCGCAGCTGCTGCCCGCGCACGGCGTGCCCGCCCCGGCGACACCGCGAGCGACCGCGCCGACCGAGACGGTCGAGCGGCCCGCCACCACCGCGGCGCCCGGCGTTCCGCTGGAGGTCGATCACGGCCTGCAGCGGATGTGGATGATCTTCGAGGACNGCCGACCGAGACGGTCGAGCGGCCCGCCACCACCGCGGCGCCCGGCGTTCCGCTGGAGGTCGATCACGGCCTGCAGCGGATGTGGATGATCTTCGAGGACGCGGCCCGCTCGGCGGCCGCCCTGCTCTCGGCCCGCGACTACGCCGCGAATCGGCTGGATCAGGAACTGTCCGAAGCGGTGTCGAATCCGGCCACTCGCAACACCCCGGCGGCCGACGCCGCGCGCGCCGCCGCGCAGCGCCGCCACGACGAGCTGGTCGGCGTCGCCGACGGCAACCATCGGCGCGACAGCGACCAGCTCGGTCGCGAGATCGCCGAGGCCGACGCGGTGATGCCGGCCGCGCTGGCGTCCTGGCTGGCCCCGGCCTGGACCACGAAAGCCGTACGCAGCGACGGCATCCGGCTCGGCGAGCTGTACGCCCTCGATCGCGGTGCGCTGCGCGTGCCGTATTGCGTTCCGGTGCCGCTGAATCGGCCGCTGTGGGTCGACACCGAGTCCAGCGCTGCCGCGTCCCGGGTGGTCGGCGCTCTGGTGGCCCGGCTGGTCGCGGCGCTGCCGGACAAGCCGACCCGCGTCGACCTGATCGATCTCTCCGGCGGTCTGCGCGGGCTCGCCGCCCCGCTCACGCCGCTGCTCGCCGGGCCGGTGATCGCCGATCACGCCGATATCCCCGCGCGTCTCGGTGAACTCGCGCACGCGGCCGAGCTGGCCGACATCGCCTACAACAGTGGGCAAGCCGTGCCGCCCGCCGAGCACCGGATTCTCGTCGCGGCCGACTTCCCGCACGGTTACCAGGCCGCCGACGTGGTGCGCCTAGGTCAGCTGATGGTGCGCGGCGACCTGATCGGGCTGTCGCTGGTGATCGTCGGCAGCGGCGGCGTCGACTTCGGTGACGGACCGCTGTCGCTGCTGTCGCAGTCGTGCAGGCACCTGCCCACGGTCCCCGGCACCCCGCTGTTCGATCCGTGGACCGGCAACGCCTGGGAACTCGACCTCGACATGCTCCCGGCCGAACCCGAGCTCCAGGCCCGCTACCTGCGGATGTAGCCGGTCATTCGACCATCGCGGCGGGGCGCGAGCTGGTGCACGCCTGCCGGGGGCGCAGGAACTCCGGCAGCCACGGCAGCAATGGGTCGGGGGCGCGGTCCAGGACCCCGCCCGCCGGATCGTCGACGAAGTCGCGGCGCACCAGATCGTCCTGCGGGCGCAGGATCTCGTGCACGATCAGCGCGCACAGGCCGAGGACGGCCAGATCGCGCAGCACCACGGTGCCGGTGAACCACTGCTCGGGCAGGCCCTTGGCGTCCTCGCCGAGGTAGTAGTACATCCGGGGCACCCAGACGAGCGCGTCGATCGTCATCCAGGCCAGCAGGATTCGCCGATGCGGCAGCGCGAGCACGGCCAGCGGCACCAGCCACAGCGAGTACTGGGGGCTCCACACCTTGTTCGTCAGCAGGAACGCGGCCACGACCAGGAAGCACAGCTGGGCCACGCGCGGGCGGCGGGCCGCGGTCAGCGCCAGATAGGCGATGCCAGCGCAGGCGAGCAGGAACAGCAGCAGCGAGACCGTGTTCAGCACCGTCGGCGGCTGTCCGTGCGCGAGCTCGCCGTCGAACCCGCCCCAGCCGGTGAAGGAGGTGATCACGTTGTAGATCGAATCCGGGTCGGCGTGCCGGGTGGTGTTGAGCCGGAAGAACTCTCGCCAGCCGTCCGGGTACAGCACGGCGATCGGCAGGTTCACCGCGATCCAGGTGCCCGCCGCGGCGAGGATGGCGAGCACGGCCGCGCCGAGCGGGCGCAGCGCGAACAGATGGGTGCGGGCCGGTGTCTCGCGGATCCAGGTCCGCGCGCTGTCGATGCTGTCGACATCACGCAGCCGCAGACCCGCGCGCGCGGCGGGCTGGCGCTGCATCGGGTCGGCGCGCAGGCACAGCACCAGGATCGGGCCGAGCAGCAGCAGCGGATACAGTTTCGCGGCGCCGCCGAGACCGAGCAGCACGCCGGCCAGCACCGGCTTGCGCCGAGCCCAGGCCAGCAGGCCGGTGGCCGCGAAAGCCGTTGCCAGCGCGTCGAAGTTGGTGAACGCGTGCACGATCACCAACGGCGACACCGCGATCAGCGCCGCGTCCCAGACCCGCCGCCCGGCTAGTCGCGACGACGCCCAGACGGTGATCAGCCAGCCCACCGACAGACCGAGCGCGACGACGTTGAAATACACCACCACCGACAGCGCGCCGGGCAGCGGCAGGTGGTCCCACACGTTGCCGAGCTGCATCGCGACGTACTGGTAGAGGCCCGAAAGGACCGGATACTCCATGTATCTGGTCTCGGTGCCGCCGTCGGGCGTCGACTCGGTCCAGGACTTCTTGTACGGGAACGCGCCCTCGTTGAGTCGTTCGGCGCCGTAGAGCGGCACCGTGTCCGAGTAGCACATGGCCACGTACTGACGGCCGTTGTTCCAGTCGAGCATCAGCCCGCCCGCGCCGTCGGAGGTCTGCTGGATGCAGCCCGCCTTCGCCGTCCAGCCGAGCGCGAGGAACACCACGGTGAAGGCGAACATCACCCGCAGCGGCGTCCAGAACCGCACCCGGCCGATCAGCGCGTGATCTCCGACCGGTCCGCCGATCACGGTCGACAGCTGCGCGGTCAGCGAATCGTTGCGGCTGGGCCGGTCTCGCGCGTCGATCGAGCGCAGGTCGGGGGCCAGCTGGGCGGGCGCGACGTACTGCACTTCGCGGCCCGGCCGGGTACCACTCGACGCCGGCTGGTCCGCGAGTTGCTGATCGGTCACGACATCCGAGGCTACCGGGATCTGGTCGGCGTGGTGCCTCCGCCGCCCTCGGTGCCGTTCGCGCCCGCACCCGGCCGGGTGCTGTTGCCGTTGCCGTTGGTGTTGCCGTTGGTCGGCGGGGAGCCGTCCGCCGGGGCGGTCGGCTGACCCGGCAGCGGGCCGGTGGTCGTCTCCGGCGTCTGCTGCGAGGGCTGCTGGCCGGCGGGCTGCTGCACGCCGGGCACCGGGATCCGGATGCCGGGCAGGATCTCGACCTGCGACGGCACGATCACCGGCGGGGCGATCGTCGGCGCGGTGGTCGACGGGGCGGTGTAGGGCGCCGACCATTCCGGCACGCCCGCCTGGCCCTTGATCGGGGCGGGCTTGGGGAACGACTCGTTCGGTGTGCCGGCCAGCGCGCCGTCCATCGTCGCCTTCCAGATGTCGGAGGGCAGACCGGAACCGTAGATGCTGCCGCCACCGTAGTTGCGCAGCGGATCGCCCTGCTCGGTACCGACCCAGACCGCGGTCGACAGCGACGGGGTGTAGCCGACCATCCAGGCGTCGCGGTTGTTGCCGGTGTCGCCGAGCTGGTGGGTACCGGTCTTGGAGGCCGACTCGCGCCCGCCCGCCAGGTTGTGGTTGCGCGAGTACGCCGCGATCGGCTTCATCGCCGCGGTGACGTTGTCGGCCACCGCCGCGCTCACCCGCTGCTCACCCGCGGGCTCGCCGCGATCGAGCAGCACCTGACCGTCGGCGGTCACGACCCGCTGCACGAAGTGCGGCGCGTGGTACATGCCCGAGGCCGCCAGCGTGGCATAGGCCGAGGCCATGTCCAGCGGACGCGACTGGTACTGGCCCAGCACGAT
Organism: Nocardia sp. No.11; assembly: GCF_038752175.1. Lineage (NCBI taxonomy): Bacteria > Bacillati > Actinomycetota > Actinomycetes > Mycobacteriales > Nocardiaceae > Nocardia > Nocardia sp. No.11. The sequence goes on from NZ_JBCGFB010000201.1 coordinate 4,916, forward strand.
GCCGTTGTTCGGACCGGCGCCGTTGGGCTCGGTCAGGGTCTTGCCGATGCCGGGCAGTTCCTCGGGGATGCCGAGCTTGTGGCCCATGTCCGCGATCTTCTGCGGACCGTTCTGCATGTCCAGCTGCATCCGGTAGAAGCTGGTGTTCAGCGAGCGCTTGAGCGCCTCGGCGATGGTGCACATGCCGCAGGACTCGCCCTCGACGTTGCCGATCTGGATGCCGTTGACGGTGATCGGCGAGCTGTCGTACAGCTGCGAGAGCGGGATGCCCATCTCGAGGTTCGCGGCCAGGCCGATCACCTTGAACGAGGAGCCCGTCGGCAGACCGGCGTTGGCGAAGTCGAAGCCCTGGCCGTCCTCACCGCCGTAGTAGGCGCGGACCGCGCCGGTGCGCGGGTCGATCGAGACGACCGCGGTCCGCAGGTTCTCCGGCTCGCCCTGCAGCTTGGACTGCGCGGCGTTGACCGCGGCCTCCTGCGCCTTGGGGTCGATCGTGGTGGTGATCTGCAGGCCCTCGGTGTTGAGCTGCTGCTCGCTGATGCCCGCCGCCGACAGCTCCTTGAGCACCTGGTTCTTCACCAGACCGCCGGGACCCTCGTCCTGGTTGCTGTCGTTGAGCGAGGCCAGCGCGACCACCTGCGGGTACTGCATCGAGGCGCGCTCGGCCGCGGGCAGGTTGTTGCCGCTGACCATGCCGTCGAGCACGTAGTTCCAGCGGGTCTTGGCGCCCTCGGGGTTCTTCTCCGGATCGAGCAGCGAGGGCAGCTGGATGGTCGCGGCCAGCACGGCGCCCTCGGCCACGGTCAGCTCCTGCACCGGCTTGCCGAAGTAGGCCTTCGACGCCGCGTCGATGCCGTACGCGCCACGGCCGAAGTAGATGGTGTTCAGGTAGGCGGCGAGGATGTCTTCCTTGCTCCACTGCCGGGCCATCTTGGCCGAGATGACCAGCTCGTGCATCTTTCGGGTCATCGACCGCTCGTCACCGACCAGCGCGTTCTTCACGTACTGCTGGGTGATCGTGGAGCCACCACCGGCGCTTTCCTTGCCGAGGATGTTGTCGCGCGCGGCGCGGGCGAAGCCCGACACCGAGAAACCCGGGTTGGTGTAGAAGTCGCGGTCCTCGGCCGCGATCACGGCATTGCGCACGTGCGGCGGGATCTGATCGATCGAGACCTCGGTGCGGTTGCCCTGCGGCGGGACCACCTTGCTGATCTCGGTGGTGCCGTCGTTGGCGTAGATCATCGCGACCTGGTTGGTCTCCAGATCGCCCGGCTTGGGCACCGAGACCGCCGTGTAGGCGACGAGGAACACCGCGCTCGGTACGACGATGGCGAGCGCCATCAGCACGTACATGGTCCGGCGAATGGCCCGCCACGGCATTTTCCTCACCGAACCACCCTTACCGGAGCCGTCGTCGCCCCCGCCACCATCGCGGCGGTTACGTGGCCCACTCGGCGGCGGGGTGCCGCCGGTGCCGGTGGCTCGGCGTTCGCCGGTGGTCGGCCCACCGGGACGGCGGCCCGGACCTGCGCCGGGACGCGCGGTCACGGCCGATCCACCGGAGCGGGTGCTTCGGTTCAGGTCGTCACGGACGGGCCTGCCGCCGTCGGGATGACTCGCCCGCGCGGTCGACTCGTCGCGTCCGGGGCGCGGCAGCTTCTGG
>NZ_JBCGFB010000202.1:0-6356 GCF_038752175.1 Nocardia sp. No.11
CAGCGTGCCCAGCGCGGCGAGGGCGAGCTGCCCGGCGCGCCCACCCGCCTCCTGGGCGCGGAACTCGCGATCCCAGGCCCACCGGGCCGGGCTGTGCACGTAGGCGACGACGGGTGCGTCGGTGGCCAGGGCGGCCTGGGTGGCGAAGGCGTGATGGCTGATCACCACCACGTCGTGGTCGCGCAGCGGCAACCGGCGCAGCACGCGCGGAACCAGCGGCAGCAGGGGAGCGTGTCTGCCGCCGGTCAGGGCATGGGCGCGGCTGAGCCAGCTGTCGTGGACGGCGCCGACCGGTTCGCGGATCCCGCCCGGCGCGACGATCGGCGCGAAAACCTCGGCATCGGGCCAGGTTTCGACGAATTCGCCGACCACCGCCTCGGAACCGCCGAACTCGGTGAAACGTTCGTGTACGAGGGCGACACGGGTCATCGGGAGGTGCTCGTCTCGATCTGTCGGGGGGCGGCGGTGCGGCGCAGGGCGGGGGCGACCGGCCTGCCGCGCAGCAGACCCTCGACGGTGCCCCGGTCGATCGCGCGGCGATAGACCACGGCGGCCTCGGCGCAGGCGGCGACGGTGGCGGTCACGGCGGCGGCGTCGTGGGCCGCGGAGACGACGAAGGACTGACCGAGCACCCCACGCTGGAGCAGCTCCTGGAGGAACAGCGTCCGGAAGGCCTGGGACGCAGCACCTTCCGCGTCGAGGGTACGGAAGATCAGGCAGGACGGACGGCCCCGGACCTGGAGGTGGTCGGCGAGCCCGAGCTCGGCGGCGACGGCGTTCACGCCGTCGGCCAGGTCGCGCCCCGCCTGCTCCATCCGGGTGACCGGGTCCTCGGTGCGGTAGGCGTGCACGACCGCGCGGAACGCGGCCAGCGCCGAGGTCTCCGGGCCGTGCGTGGTCGAGAGCAGGAACACCCGGTCCCGCTCGGTACGCAGCCCGCCGAGCTCCATGTACTCGCGCTTGCCCGCGAGCGCGGAGATCGGGAAGCCGTTGCCCATCGCCTTGCCCCAGCACGACAGGTCGGGCGTGACGCCGTAGACGGCCTGCGCGCCACCCGCCGCCCAGCGGAAACCGGTGATCATCTCGTCGAACACCAGCAGTGTGCCGTGCCGATCACAGAGCGCGCGAACGCCTTCCAGATAGCCGGGCAGCGGCTCGGCCAAGGCGGTGGCGGCCTCGAGGAACACCGCGGCCACCTCACCGGCGGCCAGGGTGCCCGCCAGCGCGTCGAGGTCGTTGTAGGGGAACTTCACGGTGTCGACGGCGGGGATGCCGCCCGCCATCTCGGTGGTGCCGATGAACCAGTCGTCGACGGAGAAGAACGGCTGATCGCAGACGGCGATCCGGGTCCGCCCGGTGACCGCCCTGGCGAGACGCACCGCGGCGGTGGTGGCGTCGGAGCCGTTCTTGGCGAACTTGACCATGTCGGCGCCGGGCACCAGCGACAGGAAGTCCTCGGCGGCGAGCAGTTCCGATTCGGTGGGCCGGGAGAAGCTCGAGCCGTCGGCGGCGGCGCGCGCGGCGGCCGCGCACACCGGCTCGTAGCCGTGGCCCAGCGTGACCGCGCGCAGCCCCATCCCGTACTCGACGAACTCGTTGCCGTCGACATCCCAGACCCGAGCGCCCTTGCCGCGCACCAGCACCGGGGCCATGCCCTCGGGGTATTGGTCGCTGCCGCGCGCGTAGGTGTGCGCGCCGCCCGGAACGAGCTCGTGCAGCCGGGCCTGGACGGCCGTGCTGTGATCGAAGCTGCGCATCAGCGTTCCTCTCGGCTCGTGTCGGTCGGTCCGTGGCGACCCGGTCCCGAGCGGTTGCCCGCCCTACGCGCTGGGCGTCGAGTTCTTGCTCGCGGTCTTCACCGGGGCTGCCCGTGGGGGCCACTGGCGGGGGAGGACCGTGGTCTCGGGGTCGTAGGCGACGGATACCGACGCCGGCGCGATCGCGTCGGCCCGGGCGGACGGGTCGACCTCGGAGGTACCGACCGACGCGGATGTCTCGGCGGGCTGCGGGTCCTCGGCGGTGCGCTTGCGGCCGGTGCGCCGCTCCAGCGCGCCACGCGCCAGCACCAGGCCCTCGGCGGCCACGATCAAGGCGGCCAAGGCGGCGAACAGCCCTTCCTGCACCGGGTGCGGGGCCACCAGTTCCGTGCGCGGATTGCTGATCACGGTGAGCCGGGCCATGCCGAGCACCTGGCGGAACTCGATTTCGCGGGCGACGTCCCTGGCGTCGAAACTCAGCTCCGGCCGCAGCGGATCGTCGACGAGCCGCTTGGAGAAGGTGTCCTCGACGGCCCGGCGGTGATCTTCCAGGTCGGCCGCCGAGCGAGCGATCGCCTCGGTGCGCATCTGGGATCCGACACGGTCGAGCGACTGTTCTACCGCGAGGACGAGTTTGGCGGCCTGCTCGGGAGTGCTCGCCTGCGCTGTGATGATCAACAGCGAGGGTGCGGGGCCGGTCATGGCCGAGACCCGGGGCCGCAGATCGTCTTCGGAGGGGGCCAGCCCGTTCTTCACCACGTCCGACAGCACCCGGCTCTCGGTGATCAGCACGATGTAGGGCTGGGTGAGTTCGTTGAACACCGCGCCGATCGATTGCTGGGAGATCTGCGCGGTCAGGCTCGCCTCGTAGGTGCGGTCGCTGCGGTCGCGCACCAGCCAGACGCCCGCGCCGACCAGCACGGCCACCACCAGGGCGATCGGGAGGACCCGGATCAGCTGGCGGGCGTGCCCGGCGAGGTCGACGCCGGACATCGACGCGCTCGCCGAGCGGGACTCACCCGTCGCCGCCGTCTCACTCACACTTCCCCCACATTCCACCGGTAGTGGTGGCGATGGTAGCTGGGGTTCCGCTGCGCCGCGAGACGTGACCGCGACGGGTTTACCCGGCGGGCGCTGCCGGTAAACGTGTCCCGGAATCTGAAACGTCGATGCGGTCCCACTCGATACGCACGTGGCGCGCCGTGCCCGCAGCGCCGCGGAACAGTTCAGCGGGTCGATGTGGCGGAAATCGCCAGATGAGCGCGGGCGCGGGGAGATCGGTACGCTGAGCCGGTTCGTGCCCGCCCGCGGCGGGCACGCGGGATCGGTGAGTGACGGAAATCATGGAGGATCGAACAGTGGTGGGGGTTCGGGTGTCGGTGTGTGTCCCGGCATTCAACGCGGCACGCACGATCGTCGAGACCATCGGGTCGATCCTCGCGCAGGACTTCGCGGATTTCGAGATCGTCGTGGTCGACAACGCGAGTGTCGACGGCACCGGCGAGCTGGTGCGGTCCTTCGACGACGACCGGATTCGGCTCTACACCAACGACGTCGTCCTGCCGATCGCCGAGAACTGGGACCGGACGATCGGACTGGCCTCGGGTGAGCTGGTCAAGCTCGTCTGCGCCGACGACCTGATCACCCCGAATTGCCTGTCGGCGCAGGTCGACGCGCTGCGCGATCCGGAGATCGCCGTCACCGGCGCCAGGTTCGACGTCATCGACGACGCGGGAACGCTGCTCGCCCGATCGCGTGGGCTGACGGGACTGCTCGGGCGCCGCTCGTCGCGGACCGCCCTGCGCGCCTTCGTCCGCAAGCTCCCCGACGAACTGTGCCCGACGGCCGCGTTCATGTTCCGCCGCAGCGATCTGGCCACGACCAGCGGGTTCCGCACCGACTTCCTCTACGCGATGGACATCGACCTCATCGCGCAACTGGTCGAGCGCGGCGGCTTCTTCGGTGACAGCCGGGTGCTGGCGATCAACCGCGCCTCGGCGTTCAATTACTCCTCCACCACCTCGACCCTCAGCAAGCTGTCCGACGTGCTCCGGTTCAACCACCACTACCGGCGCAGGCACCGCGATCAGATCCGCCTCGTCGATGTCCTCGTCGGCGACGGCAAGGTCGTGCGTCAGGCACTGGTCCGGCTGGGCGCGCGGGTCAAACGCGCGGCCGGGAAGGGCTGAATCGTGGGCCCGCTGCTGTACCTGCTCGCGGTTCCGGTCGCGTGGGTGTTCCTGCGCTGGATCCGCCATCGGCCGCAGCGCGGGCTGTTGCTGGTCGCCGCGCTGGTGCCGTTCAACGGTCTGCTCCTGATCGCGCCCGGGTGGATGCAGGTCAACGGGTGGAAGGAGGCGCTGCTGCTGCTCACTCTCGCGGTGGCCGTCGTCGTCCCGCAGCGCGAATCCGAACCGCGCCCGGTGATTCCGTGGTGGTCGTTCGGCGCGGTCCTGGTCGTGTTCGGGGTCGTGTCGGCGTTCGTGACGGCAGGATCGCTCGGCCTGTTCGCGATCAAGATCACGTTCTTCTACTTCGTCGTGGTCCCGCTGATCCTGTACCTGCGACCGTTCAACGCGCGCGACCGCGATCTGCTGGTGACCATCATGATGATGGAGTCGATCGTGATCGCGGTGTTCGGATTGGCCCAGCAGGCGATCGGCGCGGCAGGACTGGCCCAGATGGGCTACGAGTACAACGAGACGATCCGGTTCTCGGGGGGCATCCTGCGCTCGTTCAGCACGTTCAATCAGCCGTTTCCGTTCGGGTTCTACCTGGTGACGGTCCTGCTCGTCGGTGGTTCGGTCGCGCTGGCCGCGCCGCGGCGCCCGCGCAACCGGATCTTCCTGCTGGCGACGCCGGTACTGGTCGCGGGGATCGCGGCGAGTGTGGTGCGGGCGGCGCTGGTGGGCCTGCTGGTCGGGGCACTGGTGCTGGCGGTGGTGCGGTATCGGCGGCAGCTGAAGGCGGTGATCATCGGCGGCGTCGTGCTGATCGGCCTGGGCAGTGTCGCGGTGTCCGCGCAGGCCCGTAGTTCGCTGTTCTCGTCGTCGAGCCTGGCCGACCGGGGGACCGGCTGGAACACCGTGATCCGGTCGGTCGGCAGTCATCCGTTCGGGGACGGTCTCGGTTCCACCGGCGCGGCGAAGGCGCGTCTGCTGGTCGAGGAACTCGGCCCGATGGCCGAGAAGCTGCCGTACGCCACCGGCGAGGTCCAGATCTACGGACGTCCGTATCAGCCCGACAACTACTACGTGAAGCTCCTGATCGAACTCGGGCCGATCGGTGTGTGGCTGTTCGCGGCGATCATGGTGGTGATCTACCTGATGTCGATTCGCGCGGCCCGCACACTGCGTGGCAACGACGCCGCCCTGGCGCTCGGCGTCGCGGCGGCGGTCCTGGCCAGCGCGGTGGCGGCGGTCGCGTCGAGCTACTTCGAGATCTTCCCCAGTGATTTCTACTTCTGGTTGCTGGCCGCGGTCGTCGGCTGTGCGATCACCCAGCAGTCCACGACCGTCGAGCGCAGCGCTGTCCCCGAGCAGGTCACATGAACGTCGAGGTACAGGAAAAGCGAGGTGGCGCACTGTGTTTCGGTGCGCTGGCCTGCCGTCCGAACGGGGCGGGGGTGTCGACCTATCAGCGTGAGCTGCTGGCGCGGATGCCGGCCCTGCTGGCGGGAACCGCCCTGTCGGCCGTGGTCCAAGCCGATGCCGTGGCGATCCTGCCGCCGGGCATCAGCGCGGTGACGCGTCCGGTCGCGGCGGGGGCGCGGCGGGCCTGGCACGGCATCGCCCCGCTGCGCGGCGTCGATGTCTTCCACGGGCTCGACGTCGACGTTCCGGTCACCGGGCCGCGCGCGACCGTCGGTACCGTGCACGACCTGTCGGTGTTCGATGTCCCGTGGGCCTTCAGTCGCTACCGGGCACGGGGCGAACAGCTGCTGGTCCGGATGTCGCTGGCCCGCGCCGATCTGCTCATCGCGGTCTCGGAGTTCACCGCCGAGCGGATCGCCGACCGGTTCGGCCGGGACGCGGTCGTCGTACCGCTCGCCCCCGCCGGGTGGGCGCGGGAACCCGGGGAACACGACGTCGCGCGAGTGCGCGGGCGGTATGACCTGCCGCCGCGCTTCGTGCTGCAAGTCGGCACCGTCGAACCGCGCAAGCAGGTCGCGATGCTGGCCGAGGCGGCCGGCCTCCTCGACGTCCCCCTGGTGCTGGCCGGTGCCGGATCCGACGGCCCGCAGGCGCCGAGCTCGGCGATCGGGCTCGGCTACGTCGACACCGCGGACCTGCCCGCGCTGTACGCGGCCGCGACGGTGGTCGCCTACTGCTCGCAGTACGAGGGATTCGGGCTGCCGCCGGTCGAGGCCATGGCCTGCGGTGGCGCGGTGGTCGCGAGCGCGGTCGGCGCGCTGCCCCAGGTCTGCGGGGACGGCGCCGTGCTCGTGGCGCGATCGGTCGCCGAGGACTGGGCGAAAGCCCTGCGCCCGCTGGTGCACGACGCGGCTGCCAACCAGGACCTGCGCCGTCGCGGCCTCGCCGCGGTGTCCGCGCTGAGCTGGCAGGCCACGGCAGCGGCGACCGTCGCCGCCTACCGCGC
>NZ_JBCGFB010000203.1:0-6352 GCF_038752175.1 Nocardia sp. No.11
GGCGTCGGCCGAGCAGCGGGCGGCGGCGGGCCTGGCCCCGTGTCCGGCGCAGGCGCAGGCGCCCGGATCGGGTCCGCTGGCCGGGATCTCCCTGCACTGTCTCGCCGACGGCGCCCCCGTCGACCTCGCCGCCGCGCTCGGCGGCAAGCCCGCGCTGCTCAATCTGTGGGCCTACTGGTGCGGTCCGTGCGCCGTCGAGCTGCCCCACCTGCAGGAATTCGCTCAGCGCGCGGGCTCGCAGCTCACCGTGCTGACCGTGCACAGCGACCCCGACGAGGTGAAGGCGCTGTCGCGACTCGACGGATTGGGCGTCACGCTGCCCGGTGTCGAGGACCCGCGGGCGAGCGTGCGCACCGCCGTCGGCGCGCCCGCGGTACTCCCGGTGTCGGTGCTCGTGCGCGCGGACGGCACGATTGCCAGTGTCGAGGTCCGCACGTTCGCCGATGTCGCCGACATCGCCGACACGGTGGCCGAGGAGCTCGGCGTTCGGATCGCGGTATGACGAAGGACGTTGTGATGAACGGTGTACTACGGCTGGACGAGTCCGGTCTTCCGTCCTGGCTGACCGCCGCGATCCGGCACGGCGGCCCCGACGCCGACGACACCCTCGCCGTCTCCCGCGCCCTGCGCCGTGCCATGTCGATCACCGGCAAGCCGCGTCAGGCCGCCGTGCTCGTCCTCTTCGGCGGTTCGCCCGACGCCGATCCCGCCGCGCCGGGCGGCTTGCCCGCCGATGCCGACGTGCTGCTCACCCAGCGCGCGTCGACCATGCGCCAGCACCGCGGTCAGATCGCCTTCCCCGGCGGCGCCGAGGACCCCGGCGACGACGGCCCGGTCGGCACCGCGCTGCGCGAGGCCGCCGAGGAGACCGGCCTGGACCCCGCGGGCGTGCAGCCCTTCGCCATGCTGCCGAAATTGTTCGTTCCGCCGTCGAAATTCGACGTGACTCCGGTCCTCGGCTACTGGCGAGCACCCAGCGTGGTCGGCGTCGTCGATCCGGCGGAAACCGAGCGTGTCGTCCGTATTCCGCTGACCGAATTGCTCGATCCGGCACACAGATTCATGGTGCGTGGCAGTCTCGGCTACCAGAGTCCCGCTTTCCAGGTCGACGGCATGCTGGTCTGGGGGCTCACCGGCGGTATCCTCGCCGGAATCATCAAAACGGCTGGGTGGGAACGAGACTGGGATCGGGGCGACGTGCGTGACTTGGAGAGCTCGCTGGCTGCGGTCGGAATGACCCTGTGAGCGAGCGCAGCGAGCGGCCTAGCGGGGCAGCCGCCACGGCGGTCATGCTGGAGCCGAGCGTCAGTGAGGCGGAAGTATGAGCGCCTCGGTATGGCTCGATATCGCGGTCGTGCTGATCGCACTGGTGGCGGCGTCGACCGGCTGGCGGCAGGGCGCGGTGGCGTCGGCGCTGGCCTTCTTCGGCGTCGCGCTGGGTGCGGTCGCCGGCATTCTGATCGCGCCGCACATCCTCAAACACCTCAGTGAGGGGCGCAGCCGGGTCCTCGGCGGCATCCTGCTGATCGTGCTGCTGGTGATCGTCGGCGAGGTCGCGGGCATGGTGCTCGGCCGCGCGGCGCGCAGCAGCATGCGTCACCCCGTGGCGCGCAGCGTGGACAGCGTCATCGGCGCGGTGCTACAGGCGGCGACCGTGCTGGTCGCGGCCTGGTTGCTGGCCCTGCCGCTGGCCACGGCCTCGCAACCCGGCGTCGCCGCCGCGATCAACGGATCGCGGGTGCTCGCCGACGTCAACGAGGTCGCGCCGAGCTGGTTGCGCAAGCTGCCCAACGAATTCTCGCGGCTGCTGAACACCTCCGGGCTGCCGGACGTCATCGGACCGTTCGGCCGGGCACCGATCGCCGCGGTCGAACCGCCGGACGCGAGCGTGCTCGCCAGCCCGGTCGCGGCCTCGCTACAGCAGAGCGTGCTGCGCATTCGCGGTGTCGCGCCCAGCTGCCAGCGGGCGCTGGAGGGCTCCGGCTTCGTCGTCGCGCCGGAACGGGTGATGACCAACGCGCACGTCGTCGCGGGCACCACCAGCGTGTCGGTCGATACCGCGCGTGGGCCGATGGAGGCCAGCGTGGTGCTGTTCGACCCGTCCAAGGACATCGCGGTCCTCGACGTGCCCGGACTGACCGCGCCGGTCGTGCCGCAGGCGCCGCAGGCGGCGAGCTCGGGGGAGAGCGCGATCGTGCTCGGCTACCCGGGCGGCGGCCCGTACACGGCCAGCGCCGCTCGTGTTCGCGAGACCCTCGACCTCACCGGCCCGACGATCCACCGGGACGGCACCGTCGAGCGCGAGGTGTACACGGTGCGCGGCCAGGTCCGGGCCGGTAACTCGGGCGGACCGCTGGTCGACACCGAGGGCCAGGTGCTCGGCGTGGTCTTCGGTGCCGCCGTCACCGACGACGACACCGGCTACGTGCTGACCCTGCACGAGATCGCCCCGGAACTGGCGGCCGCGCAGACCAGCGGCGCTCCGGTTCCCACCGGGGCCTGCGTCCTGAGCTGAGACGAATCGTCCCGGGTGGCACCAGCCGCCCGGGACGAACTCGTTCAGGGGGAGACCAAGCCGTCCTTGGGCGACCCGTTGACGCCGTTCTGTTCGCGCCAGCGGGTGGTCAGTACCTCGTTGACCTTGCCGGGGTTCTCCTGGTGCGCGTAGTGCCCGGCCCGGGGAATCGACACCAGCGTCCGATCCGGCGACAGGCGCGCCCCCCGGTGGAACGTGGTGGGCAGCAGATACGGATCGTGTTCGCCGCGCAGCCCGAGCACCGGAATGCCGATCGGCGTGCGCATGGTGGCCATGAACCGCTTGCCGTCGGGGCGCCACTGGCTGCGGAAGGCCCACCGCTGGTACTCCAGCGCGCTGTGCGCGGCGCCGGGAATCCGGATGGCGGTGCGCATCCGGGCCGCGGTCTCGGCGAATTCTGCCGTCCGTGACCAGGTTTCGCCGACACGCTCACGCAGCAGCCGCTCGACCTCGGCGCCGTCGCGGCGGGTGAGCAGGTGTTCCGGGTAGCGCGGCAGCTGGTAGCGCAGGAAGTCCGGCAGCCAGGTGGCGCGCTGGGCCCGATCGCGCAGTACCGCGCTCTTCAACGCCGCCGGGTGCGGCGAGCTCACCAGCGCGATCGTGCGGACCAGCCGGGGATGCAGCACGGCGGTGGCCCAGCAGACCAGGCCGCCCTCGGCGTGCCCGACGAGCGTGGCCTCGGTGTGGCCGAGCGCCCGGATCAGGCCGGCGATGTCACCGGCGAGGGTCCAGCCGTCATAGCCGCGTGGTGGCTTGTCGGTGTCGCCGTACCCGCGCAGGTCGACGGCGACGGTCCGGTACCCGTGCTGGGTGAGCCCGGTCAGCTGGTGCCGCCACGACCACCAGAAGTCGGCGAAGCCGTGCAGCAGCAGCACCAGCGGGGCATCGGCACGGTCCGTTCCGTCGGCCTCGACGACGTGGAAACGGATCCCGTTGGCGTGCACGTCCCGGTGGGTCCACGGTCCGTCGTAACGGACGCTGGACGGATCCGGGAATGAGTTGGACGACACGCCGATCGAGCCTAGTAGGCGGGTCCGGCCGTCGCGACCGGGCCCGCCCGGCGCGTCATCGACGGGTCGACTTCTCCAGCGCGGGAGCGTGCTCACTGTGGGTGAGCGCCGCGGGCAGGACCTCGGCGGTCTGCTTGAGCGAATTGATCGTCTTCTCCGGCGCCCGCAGTTTGCGGACCTTCAGCCAGCCGAGCAGGGCGAGCAGCGCGGTGGCCGCCACCATCAGCACGAACACGATCAGGAACGCGGCCCAGCGGTACAGCCACACGTCCAGCAGTTCGGCGAGGAAGAAGAAAAAGAAGAACGAGCTGAACAGCAGCACGGTCAACGCGAGGATGAAGAACACGCTGCCGGTGAGTCCCTTGCGGACCTCGGCGGTGACCTCGGCCTTGGCCAGCGCGACCTCGGCGCGGACCAGGGTGGACATCTGCTCGGTCGCATCGCGGACGAGGCTGCCGATACTCGCCGATCCGGGCGGGTTGGCGTCGGTCAACGGGATGGAAGTGACCGTGCGACCGTCATTTCCGCCTTGGGTGTAACTCACTTCGTCGACCCTTCTCCCTGTCCTGGCACTACTAGGCCTCACTGTCCGGTTGTAGCTCGTCCGCGTCGCGGCGCGCCTGGTGCACACGTCCTCGGCGCAACAGTAGCGCCGATCCGAGCAGCGATGCTGCCATGGAGGTCACCAGGACGGCGGCCTTCGCCAGATCGATGGCGTCGTCACCGACATCGGCCAGCGCGAGTTCCGCCACCAGCAGGCTAACGGTGAACCCGATCGCGCCGAGTACCGACAGGGCGAACATGTCGCGATACTCCAGCCCCGCCGGTCGTTTCGCCACGCCGAAACGGATCGCGAGCCAGCTGATCCCGAAGATGCCGATCGTCTTGCCGAGCAGCAGTCCGAGGATGATCGCCAGCGACAACCGGTCGGTGAACAGCGAGCCGAACACCGCCGCGTCCAGCGGCACGCCGGAGGCGAACAACGCGAACAGCGGCACACAGAATCCCGCCGAGATCGGCTGCACGACATGCTCGAGATGGGTGGCGGGCGCGATCTTCTCGCCCGGGTCCTTGCGCACTCTGGTGAGCAGTCCGAGCGCGACGCCGGCCAGCGTCGGGTGGATGCCCGCCTCGTGTAGCGCGTACCAGCAGACCAGCGCGACGGGAAGATAGAACAGCGGCGTGTGCAGCCGCTGCCGCTGCGCCAGCGCCCAGGCGGCGCAGCAGGCCAGCGCGACACCGAGCCACAGCATCGACAGCGACGCGGTGAACAGCACCGCGATGAGGATGATCGCGAGCAGATCGTCGACCACGGCCAGGCTCAGCAGGAACACCCGCGCGCTGGCGGGGATGCGTGAGCCGGTCATGGCGAGGACCGCGAGCGCGAAGGCGATGTCGGTGGCGACCGGGATCGCCCAGCCGTTGTCCATGCCGGGCACACCGTGGCCGATGGTGATCGCGATCAGCGCCGGGGTGATGACACCGCCGACGGCGGCGATGATCGGCAGCGCGGCCCGCTTCGGATCGGCCAGCTCGCCGACGACGAACTCGCGTTTGAGCTCCAGCCCGGCGACGAAGAAGAAGATCGCGAGCAGCCCGTCCTTGGTCCAGTCGGCCAGGGTGAGGTCCAGGTGCAGGGCGGAGATGCTGAGCCGGGTGTCGACCATGGTCTGATAGCTCGCGCCCCAGGGCGAGTTCACCCAGATCAGGGCGATGGCGGCGGCGACGAGCAGCAGCGCGCCACCGACGGTTTCGGTGCGTAGATAGCGGGTGAGCTCGGAGCGAACACGGGTGATCACGGTGGGCCTTTCGGCGGGGTGGACGGCGCTGCGGGCGCTCATCCCATCCGGCGGCGCCTGGAGATTCACGACCGCATGCCGACCAGTCTTCCCGGCACACCTGAACGAGATTCTAACGGATACGGCCGGTGACATCGGAGGTCACCGGCCGTATCCTGCGCCTTCGCGGCGCGTCCCGCCTCAGTTGCCGCCGGCGCGAATCGCCTCGAAGACGCCGGGGTCGACCAGGGTCGAGGTGTCGCCGAGTTCGCGGCCCTCGGCCACATCGCGCAGCAGTCGGCGCATGATCTTGCCGCTGCGGGTCTTGGGCAGCTCGGGCACGATGTGGATCTCGCGCGGCTTGGCGATCGGGCTGATCTCCTTGGACACCTCGGCCTTCAGCTCGTCGACCAGGCCGTCACCGGCGCGGCCCGCCGCGTCGCCGGTGAGGATGACGAAGGCGACGATGCCCTGCCCGGTGGTCGCGTCGCTGGCGCCGACGACGGCGGCCTCGGCCACAGCCGGGTGCCCGACGAGCGCGGACTCGACCTCGGCGGTGGAGATGCGGTGCCCGGAGACGTTCATGACGTCGTCGACCCGGCCGAGCNCTGGCGCCGACGACGGCGGCCTCGGCCACAGCCGGGTGCCCGACGAGCGCGGACTCGACCTCGGCGGTGGAGATGCGGTGCCCGGAGACGTTCATGACGTCGTCGACCCGGCCGAGCACCCACAGGTCGCCGTCGGCGTCGAGCTTGGCGCCGTCACCGGCGAAGTACCAGCCCTGCTCGGCGTAGCGCTCCCAGTAGGTGGCCTTGTACCGCTCCATGTCGCCCCAGATGCCGCGCAGCATCGACGGCCACGGCTTGTCCAGCACCAGGTAGCCGTTGGCCTCGGTCTCGCCGAGCTGCACCGGCTTGCCCTCCTCGTCGACGACCGTCGCCGAGATGCCGGGCAGTGCGCGCATGGCCGCGCCGGGCTTGGCCGCGGTGACGCCGGGCAGTGGCGAGATCATGATGGCGCCGGTTTCG
>NZ_JBCGFB010000204.1:0-6299 GCF_038752175.1 Nocardia sp. No.11
GAGGCCAGCCCGTGGGCGGCCAGCGACAACGCTCCCGACATCGAGCCCGCGCAGGCGCCGCGCAGCCGCGCGCCGACGGCACGCGACGGCGCGGCGGTCCGCGCGAACTCGATGATCACGCGCTGATGATAGTCGACCGGTATGGGCCGACCGACCGCCATCGCACGGCCGGACTCACGCCTGTTCGGCGTCCATCTCGATCAGCGGCTTGCGCAGCAGCTTGCCGGTGGCGTTGCGGGGCAACTCGTCGACGAAGATGACCTCGCGCGGGACCTTGTAGCGGGCCAGGTTCTCGCGGACGTAGTCCTTGATCTCCTGCGCGTCGCGCGCCGACTCCGGGCCGGGGACGACGATCGCGCGCAGCCGCTTGCCGTAGTCGCGGTCGTCGACGCCGACCACGGCCGCCTCGAACACGTCCGCCCGGCCTGCGATGAGGTTCTCCACCTCGAGCGGGAAGACGTTCTCGCCGCCGGAGACGATCATGTCGTCGTCGCGGCCGTCGATGTAGAGCAGCCCGTCGGCATCGAAATGGCCGACGTCACCGCTGGACATCATCCCGTCGACGATCTCCTTGGTGCGGCCGTCGGTGTAGCCGGTGAAGGCGAAACCGTTGTCCACGAAGATGGTTCCGGTGACGTTCGGCGCCGTGATCGGCTTGCGGTTCTCGTCGAGCAGCACGATCCGGATGCCGACCGGGGCCTTGCCCGCGGTGGTCGGCGCCTTGCGCAGGTCCTCGGGGGTCGCCACGGTCATCACCGCGCACTCGGTGGAGCCGTAGAGGTTGTAGAGGCTGTCGTTGAAGTAGTCCAGCGTGCGGGTCACCACGTCGGGCGCGATGGCCGAGCCGGCCGCGAAGATGACCTTGATCGTCTTCGGGTCGTACTTCGCCAGGATCTGCTCGTCCAGATCGAGGATGCGCTGCAGCATGGTCGGCACCACGATCAGCGAATCCGCCTGGTACTTCACGATATTGGCCAGCGTCTTCTCCGGATCGAACCGGCGCTGCTGGAAGATCACCCGGTTGCCCAGCGCCAGGCCGAGGGTGAACTGCGACAGCCCGGTGCCGTGGAAGATCGGCGCCGCCATGATCATGGTGCCGTTGTTGGGCAGCGGCACCCGGTCGATGAACTGGGCGGAGGCGAACGGGCTCACCTTGTCGCGCGGGGCGCCCTTCGGGGTTCCAGTGGTGCCGCTGGTCAGGATGACCATGCCGCCCGGCTTGCTCGGCGGGGTCAGCGGCGACACCGAACGGCCGGCCGAGACCGACTCGACGGTCGGGATCGCCGGGTCGACGCCGTGCGCCTCGTCGACCCAGGTGAGCACGCGCGGGATGTCGGCGGGGATGGCGCTCATCAGGTCGACGAACTCGCTGTCGTGCAGCACCGCCTTGACCTTCTCGCGCGCGGCCACGTCGGCGAACTGTGGCTTGGCGAAGCCGGTGTTCATCAGCACCGCGCGCACGCCGAGCTTGCCCGCGGCGAGCAGGCTGAGCACCATGCCGCGATGATCGCGGGCCAGCACGGCGATCACGTCGCCCTCGGCGATGCCGCTCGCCCGCAGGCCGCGGGCCAGCGCGTTGGACTGCTCGTCGAGCATCCCGAAGGTGAGTTCGCCGCGCTCGTCGACGATGGCGCCCGCGTCCGGCCTGGTCTGGGCGGCGTGCATGACCACACCGGCGAACGGGCCGAACTTGGAGACGTTGAAGAACGAGCGGGCGGCGTGATCCAGGCGCAGCGGATTGAACAGCTTGCGATCCATCATCACTTTGACGCCGAGCGCGAAATCACCGGCGCGCCGGGCGGTTCCGCCGAGCGCGGGCAGAGACAGAGACATCGAACAGCCTTCCGGCAGACCGATCCCACGACGAACCCCCGTGGGGCCGGACCGCGTCATCGAGATCCAGTGCTGGTGCTAACAATAGCAAGCAACGCGGTCCGGTTGTGCTCTGTCTCTCAGTCCGCCGACCTCACTGTGACACCTCATAATCGATGAGGACACGGCGCAGGATCTTGCCGGTCGCGTTCCGGGGGAGTTCGTCGACGAAGACCACTTCGCGCGGCACCTTGTAGCGGGCCAGATTCTCCTTGACGTGCGCCTGGATCTCGGCGGCGCCGGTGCTGTGGCCCTCCTCGAGCACCACGAAGGCGCGCAGTCGCTTGCCGAATTCGACGTCGTCCACGCCGACCACCGCCACGTCGAACACGTCGGCGCGCTCCACCAGCAGGTTCTCCACCTCCTGCGGGAAGACGTTCTCGCCGCCGGAGACGATCATGTCGTCGTCGCGGCCGTCGACCATGAGCAGGCCGCTGGCGGTGAAGTGCCCGAGGTCGCCGCTGGACATGAAACCGTCGATGATCTGCTTGTTCCGGCCGTCGGTGTAGCCCTCGAAGGGCGCGCCGCTGCGCACGAAGATCCGGCCCGTGGTCTCCGGCGTCTCGACTCGCTGGTCGTTCTCGTCGTAGAGGCGGACCTCGCAGGTGATCGGGGAGCGCCCACAGGTGCCCGGCGCCTCGGCGAGCTCGGCCGGGGTGGCGATGGTCGCGATGGCCACCTCGGTCGAGCCGTAGAGGTTGTAGAGCACCGGTCCGAACGCCTCGGTGGCCTTGATGCACAGCTCGGGGGAGAGCGCGGACCCGGCGAACAGGATCACCTTCAGCGAGGACAGGTCGTACTTCGCCCTGACCTCGGCGGGCAGCTCGGTCAGCCGGTGCAGCATGGTCGGCACCGCGACCAGCATCTCCACCTTGTGCTCGGCGATCGCGGCCAGCGTGGCCTCGGCGTCGAAGCGGCGGCGCACCACGATCTTGTTCGACAGGATGGTGCCGACCAGCCAGGTGCCCAGACCCGTGCTGTGGAAGATCGGCGAGACGATCATCATGGTGCCGCGCTTGGGGAAGGGCACCCGGTCGACGAACTGCGCGGTCGCCATCGGGGTGACCTTGGTGCGCGGCGCGCCCTTGGGCAGGCCGGTCGTGCCGCTGGTGAGGATGATGAACCCGCCCGGCTTGCTCGGCGGGGGCAGCGGCTCGGTGGAGTTGCCGGCGATGAGGTCGTCGAAGGTCGTCGCGCCCGCGGGCAGTTCGGCGCCCTCGTCGACCCAGGTGAGGAAGCGCGGCAGCTCGGCGGGCAGTGCGTCGAGCAGTCCGATGAACTCGCTGTCGTGCAGCACGGCGCGGACCTGCTCGCGCTCGCACACCTCGGCGAACTGCGGTTTGGCGAAGCCGGTGTTCATCAGTGCGATGCGCGCGCCCAGTTTGCCCGCCGCGATCATCGACATGAGCAGCCCGCGATGGTCGCGCGCCAGCACCGCGATCACCATGCCTTGCTTGATGCCGGCGTCGTGCAGGCCGCGGGCGATCGCCGTGGACTGCTCGTCGAGCTCACGGTAGGTGAGCTCGCCCCGCTCGTCGGCCAGCGCGACCTGCTCGGGCGCGACGCGGGCGGAGTGCCGGACCAAGGTGGCCTGGGGGCCGTAGATCTTGGATTCCTTCATGGTCCGCAAGGTCTCGAGCGGTTTGGTCGGGTCGGAGACGCCGCGCGAACGCAGCACCCCGAGCGCCTTCACGCTTTCGAGCAGATGGGTCACGTTCACTCGGCTACCTCCACAGCATCGATCCCTGGATGCTCACGGTAGCAGTCGATGTGCCCTGCATCACAGTATTCCAACCGGACAATTAGGACATTTATCAATCAGCGTTGCGCGCTGGCCAGCGCCGCGAGCAACGGGACGAGCCTGCCCTCCGGTACCTCGAACCGGCCTAGCCCGGCGGTCTGCAGCCAGCCGACCGCGGCCAACTGGCGCAGGTGCTGGTAGATCTCGGCCGAGGTGCCCAGTTCCTCGATGGCGGCCAGGTCGGCCGCGGTGCGGCGACCGTAGACGATCTCGCGCAGCAGCCGCAGGCGTACCGGATTGGCCAGGACCGCAAGGCAATTGGCGGCTTCGATGGTCCACACGTCACCCACGATGGCATCGGTGGCGAACTGTGCCTGCCAGTCCAGCCGCTCGCCGGTCGGCAATTGCAGCGCGCCCGCCAGGAGGACGCCGCCGTTGCGTACGCCGGCGGCGTCGAACTCCTGCCGCAGGCGCGCGACCGCCCACGGCAGTTGCGGGTCACCGCCGCCGGACTGCTCCAGGGCGGCTACCCGTCGTTCCAGTTCTTCGAGTCGGTCGACCAGATCCACGCGGCAAACCTACGCCACCCCGGACCTGTTGCGCGGCAATGCTGCCCGCCGACCGCGCACGCACCCCGGAAACGTGGCGATTCCGGGGTGCGTGCGGGAGTGGACTACCGGGTGACCGCGCCGAAGGTCGGCTGCTGGATGGTGCCCAGCTGGTAGGCGTAGCCGTCCGGGTGCGCCTCGTCGACCGGCACCGACCAGCGGTGCCACAGGTTGCCGTACACCGCGGCCACGACGAGCCCGCCGCCGGTGTTCAGCGGAGCGGTGCGGATCGTGGTGTCGACCGGCACGTCCTGGTGCTCGGTCAGCACCGCGGTGCCGCTCTGGCCGTTGGACAGGTTCAGCCACATGACCTCGAGCTTCGCGCCACCCTGATTGGGGGAGATGGTGCCGGGCCCGCCGAAGAAGCCCATCCGGAAGCCGTCGATGTCGAGGGCGATGCCCGAGCCGTAGACGCCGGGGCCACCGCCGTTCTGGCCGATGTCGGAGGTCGCGGGGATCTGGAAGGGCTGCGCGGGCAGCGCGACGTCGACGGTGCCCTTGTCGACCAGCTTGTCCAGGGCGGCGAGCGCGCCCGGGTTGCCCGCGACCGTGGTGCGCAGCTGCGCGACGGCCGCGGCCACGTCGACCGTGGCCTGCGGGGCGGGGTCGGCGGAGGCGGGGGCGGCGAAGACGACGGCGACGGCGGCCGAGGTAGCGGCGACCGCGGTGGTGAAGCGACGCATGAAACTCAGTTGATGCATAACCAGCTCTCCTCGAGTGTTCCTGGTACTGCTTTCCCTGGTGGATCGTTCGCTCGTGCACCGTAACCGACGCGCACTGTGGCCGCGGTCACTGGCCCGGCCTCACGGCATCGGGGCGACCTGCACCTTGTAGCCGCGATACAGCTCCGGTTTGGCGGTCAGCACCGGCATATCGAGGTTCTGCGCGGTGAAGACGACGGGCGCGACCAGCGGCCATTCGGTGTGGTCGTCGGCCATCGGGACGGTGGTGCCGATTCGGATCGCGGTGGCCGCGTCCAGTTCGGCCCAGCGCACGGCGACCCGATTGTCGAGCAGGCGACCGAGTTCGTCGATGTTGTCGACGGCGCGCATGGCGGCCATCAGGCTCACCGCCGGGACCACCATGATCCGGCGCTGCTGGGTGAACTGGCGCATGATGACCTGCCCGAACAGCGGGGACATGGCGAGCGAGGTGAGGGCGGTGTGGTCGGCGACGCTCACCGCAGGCCCGCGCCGGTGCCGTCCAGTGCGCTCATGAGTACGTCGAGTTTGGCCTGCGCGTCGGCGATGTCGGCGGCGGAGTGCTGCTGGATGCGGTCGTCGAGGCCGCCCAGGATCTGCTCGCGCAGGTCGTCGTTGAAGTACGCGGGGGGCAGGGCCCCGTGGCGCAACACTTCGGCAGGAACCACCGCGACCAATTCTTTCCCCTCCCGCGTCACGATCACCGGACGTCCGCTGGCGGACACCCCGTCGAAAACACTACCGAGCTGCCCCCGCAATTCGGTCAACGGCACAGTTTCGTAATCGGCCATATCCCACTGTACATCGCTGTGTACAGTGGCGACGTCCGATGGCGGGGGCCGCCGTCGGCCCGCCGGTACGCGGCGGGCCGATCTCGCTCAAGCGACCTTGCGTGCGGGCTCGCTGCGGTACCTGGTGACCGGGCCGTCGATGCCGAGCAGGCGCCAGGCGAGCTTGGCCACCGGGTTCATCAGTCCGCTGTTGGTGGCCAGCGCGCGCACGTCGCCGAAGATGTTGCGCATCGTGACCTGCGATTCCTCGCCGCCCCAGTACGCCTCGCGCATGACCTCGGCGGGGATGTCGAACTTGTCGACGAACTCCTTCGGCGGCGTCATGATCATGTCCAGCATGATCCGCATCGCGATCGGGAACAGCACCGACAGCGCGGTTTTGGTGATCGGGTTCATCCCCGGCACATTGCGGCGCAGGTACTCGTGCGCGAACGAGATGTGGCGCGCCTCTTCGGCGACGTGGATCTGCATCACCCGCTGCACCATCGGATGCAGGTCGACCCCGGCGCGCAGCAGCGACTTCTGCAGGTGATCGATCGGCTCCTCGCCGCCGAGGATCATGGTGAAGAACAGCTCGGGGAAGTAC
>NZ_JBCGFB010000205.1:0-6107 GCF_038752175.1 Nocardia sp. No.11
GGCCGACGCCACCGGCGGCGGCGGTGATCAGGGCGGTCTCGCCCTCCCGCGGCGCCGCGGTGTCGAGCGCGCCGAGCGCGACCAGACCGCTGCGCATCAGCGCGACGGCGTCGACCGCGGACGCGCCGTCGGGAATGGCCGAGGCCTGGTCGGCGGGGAGCACGACGTACTCGGCGTAGGCGTCGGCGCACAGACCGACGACGCGGTACCCCTCCGCGTAGTCGTCCACTCCGTCACCGACCGCGACGACCTCACCGGCCACCTCGGCCCGCAACTCCTGCGGACCGTTGATGCGCCGGATGGCCGAGAGGGTGACCCCGATGGCCTCGACCTTGACCAGCAGCTCACCGGGACCGGCCACCGGCACCTCGGCCGCGACGACCTCGAGCACCTCCGGACCACCGCTGCGCTCGTACCGAACTCGCCGCATGACACCTCCTGAGATTGGGCGAAGGCGCAACGGTAACCGGCTGAGTGCGCGTAACCACAGCTCACGGACCTGTGAGTGCTAAATCTCACCGCCGTGCGCACGGCACGGAGAGCACCTTCACAGCACGATTACCCCGCGCCGGCGCAGCAGACGCGTGCGTCACGCCACACCGGCCGGATCGCCCGCCGCCCGAGCTCTTGCGCCGAGCACGCACTCTCGCGATCGCCATCCGCCCGCCGTACCTCGGGCCCACTGCGCCACACGAGTCCGCACCCTCGCGCCCCCGCTCCTCGGACCCACTGCGCGCCACCAAGCCCGTGCGCTCCCTGCCGTGGCGATCAGCGCGCCGCCCCACAGCCCTGGTCGCCGGCACCGCCCCCGGCGTAGCGTGACCGTATGGAGGCGACCACGGAGGTGGTGACCGCGACCCCCGCGCCGATATTGGCGGCATTCATCGACCGCTATATCGGCTACCGGCTCGCGGGATTCGAACCCGGCCTGCACCGGGGCCTGCCGTCACGGCACATGACCTTCATCGTCGCCATCGGCCCGACGATCGACGTGGTCGAGCACACCGACCCGCACCAGGCGCCGGGCAGCTACCGCTGTGTCCTGAGCGGCCTGCAAGCGAGCCCGGCGACCATCGCGCACACCGGTTTCCAGGAGGGCATCGCGATCGAACTGACCCCGCTGGGCAGCCGGGTCCTGTTCGGGATGCCGGCCAGTGAACTGTGGGACATCTCGATCGAATGCGCCGACGCCGGTGGCCCGTTGGGCGATCAGCTCGCCGATGCCGTGCAATCGCACGCGGATTGGCCGAGCCGCTTCGTCGCCTGCGACCGCGCGCTCACCGCCGCCGCCCGCACCGACACCCTCGCCGGTCCCGAATTGTCCTGGGCATGGCGCACTCTCGTCGGCACCGGCGGCACCTGCGAGATCACTCCGCTGGCCGAGCGGATCGGCTGGAGCCGTCAGCATCTGACCCGCAGGTTCACCGCCGAGTTCGGCGCGAGCCCGAAGCTGGCCGCGCGGATCATCCGGTTCGAGCGGGCGCGCCGGATGCTGGCGAATACGCCGTCGTATGTCTCCATCGCCCAGGTCGCCGCTGCCTGCGGCTACTACGACCAGGCGCACCTGAACCGCGACTTCGCCGAGCTGGCCGGCTGCGCCCCGACGACCTGGCTGGCCGAGGAGATTCCATCCGTCCAAGACCCGAACGCCCCCGCGGCGGGAGGCTGAACACATGGACACTTCAACCAATACCCAGACCACGGTCTGGCCCTGCCTCGCCTTCGACGACGCTCGCGCCATGATCGAATTCCTCACCACCGCCTTCGGTTTCGAAGAGGTCGCCGTCTACGCCAGGGACGACGACGCCTCGGTCGTCGAACACGGCGAACTGCGCTGGCCGGGCGGCGGCGGCATCATGTTCGGCTCCACCGGCCGCGACGACAGCCCCTTCGGCACCCGCCCGGCCGGCGTCGCCTCGCTCTACCTGGTCACCGACGAACCCGACGCACTGCACGCGCGGGTCACCGCGGCCGGCGCGCGCCTCATCCGCGACCTGCGCGACGAGGACTACGGCTCCCGCGGTTTCAGCGTCGCCGACCCGGAGGGCAACCTCTGGAGCTTCGGCACCTACCGGGGCGAGTAACCGCGCTCCCAGCCACGCACGCCCCGACCTCGAGGAGGGGCCCGCCGCGCAGCGGCGGGTCGCGGCCGTCCCGGGGCCGCGACCTCGAGCGCGCCAGCGCTCCATCCAACTCTGAACAAAATTTCATCTTGGCCGCGACGGTGGGTGATCCTGTCCGGCGCGCTGGGCCGATCGGCTACGTTGTCGATGTTTCACCCGAGGCTCTGCGCGTTATACCAGGAGAGTTGGCACATGGCGACCATCGAATATCTGCGGACCGACCCGGACTTGCCTCCGGTCGGTGTCGTCGATCGCACGCCGATCACGACCGCCAAGAAGGCCGTGTTCGCGGGGATCGCCGTGCTCGGCGCGATCGCGTGGGCGATTGTCGCGTTCGTACGCGGCGAGTCGGTCAACGCGGTGTGGATCGTCATCGCGGCGGTCTGTACCTACATCATCGCGTACCGGTTCTACGCGCGGTTCATCGAATGGAAGATCACCAAGCCGCGCGACGATGTCGCCACGCCCGCCGAGCTCTACGACAACGGCAAAGACTTCATGCCGATGGACCGGCGGGTGCTCTACGGTCACCATTTCGCCGCCATCGCGGGCGCCGGGCCGCTGGTCGGCCCGGTGCTCGCCGCGCAGATGGGTTACCTGCCCGGCACGATCTGGATCGTCGTCGGCGTGGTGTTCGCCGGCGCGGTGCAGGACTACCTGGTGCTGTGGGCCTCGACGCGCAGGCGCGGGCGCAGCCTCGGGCAGATGGCGCGCGACGAGCTGGGCGCGGTCGGTGGTGTCGCCGCGATCGTGGCGATCCTGGCCATCATGACGATCCTGCTCGCCGTGCTGGCGCTGGTCGTCGTCAACGCGCTCGGGGAGAGCCCGTGGGGCGTGTTCTCCATCGCGATGACCATCCCGATCGCCCTGTTCATGGGTGTGTACCTGCGGTATCTGCGGCCGGGCAAGGTCGGAGAGGTCTCCGCGATCGGCATCGCGCTGCTGCTGGCGGCGATCGTCGGCGGCGGCTGGGTGTCGGAGACCGAGTGGGGCGCCGACTGGTTCACGCTGTCGCGCACCACCATCGCCTGGTGCCTGATCGCCTACGGCTTCTTCGCCTCGGTGCTGCCGGTGTGGCTGCTGTTGGCCCCGCGCGACTATCTGTCGACGTTCATGAAGGTCGGCACCATCGTGCTGCTGGCGGCGGGCATCCTGATCACGATGCCGGTGCTGAAGGCGCCCGCGGTCTCCGAATTCGCGCACAGCGGAACGGGTCCGGCGTTCGCAGGCAGCCTGTTCCCGTTCTTGTTCATCACCATCGCCTGTGGCGCGCTGTCGGGCTTCCACGCCCTGGTCTCCTCGGGCACCACGCCCAAGCTGCTGGCCAAGGAATCCAACGCCAGGATGATCGGCTACGGCGGCATGCTGATGGAGTCGTTCGTCGCGGTGATGGCGATCATCACGGCCTCGATCATCGATCAGCACCTGTACTTCGGCATGAACGCGCCGCTCGGTCTCACCGGCGGCACCCCGGAAAAGGCCGCGGCGTACACGAATACGCTCGGCCTGTCCGGCCCGCCGGCGACGCCGGAGCTGTTCGCCGACGCGGCCGCCGACGTGGGTGAGAAGTCGATCATCTCGCGCACCGGTGGCGCGCCGACGCTGGCGGTCGGCATCTCCGAGGTCTTCCACAAGTTCCTCGGCGGCGAATCGATGAAGGCCTTCTGGTACCACTTCGCGATCATGTTCGAGGCGCTGTTCATCCTCACCACGATCGACGCGGGCACCCGGGTCGCGCGGTTCCTGGTCTCGGACGCGCTCGGCAACTTCGGCGGCGGGTTCAGGAAGTTCCGTGATCCGTCGTGGCGGGTCGGCGCGTGGCTGTGCTCGCTGCTGGTCGTCGCGGGCTGGGGCAGTGTGCTGCTGATGGGCGTCAACGATCCGTTCGGCGGCATCAACGCGCTCTACCCGCTGTTCGGCATCGCCAACCAGCTGCTCGCCGCGATCGCCCTGACGGTGGTGCTGACCATCATCATCAAGCGCGGACTGCTGAAATGGGCCTGGATTCCCGGCGTTCCGCTGGTCTGGGATCTGCTCGTCACGATGACCGCGTCCTGGCAGAAGATCTTCTCCGCCGACCCCAAGCTCGGCTACTGGAAGCAGCACAGCCTGTGCCAGGCCGCCAAGGAGGCGGGCACGGGCTGCCTGACGGCGAAGACGCCCGAGCAGGTCGACATCGCCATCCGCAACACCCTCATCCAGGGCACGCTCTCGATCGTGTTCGCGGTGCTGGTGCTGATCGTCACCGTGGTCGGCGCGATCGTGTGTGCCAGGGCCGTTCGCTCGGGCACGGTGTCGAGCACCGAGTCCGAGGAGCAGCCGTCGAAGATCTTCGCGCCCAGCGGTTTCGTCTCGACCGCCGCGGAGAAGGACGTGCAGAAGGAGTGGGACGCGCTGATCGCCGAGGGCAAGGTGGCCGCACCCGGATCGGCGCACGTGTCGTGAGTGTGTCGCGGGACGGGGACGGCCGGTTCACCGGATCGGCCGCCCCCCGCCCTGCGGCCACGGCGCCGCGCCCGACCGTGCGAGTGCTGTTGTCGCGGGTGTGGGCGGGCGCGCGCGGGGTCGCCCGGTGGTACAGCGCGATCAACGGCGGTCAGGACTACCAGCGCTACGTCGATCACCTGCGACGCGACCATCCCGGCTGCCCGATCCCCAGCGAGCGCCAGTACTGGCGCGACCGCTATGCCGAGGCCGAGCGAAACCCCACCACCCGCTGCTGTTGAGGCCGCCGCGCGGCGCGAGAATTTCCGACCGCCGAGGCCCGGGATAAGTGGCCGATTTCCGCTAGCAGCCCGTCCGGTCTGCGGGCATTGTGGAATCCGTGACGATCACGGCTTTGGACTTCGAGCGCTGCTACCGGGCGGTCTCGACCCGGGATTCCCGCTTCGACGGGCAGTTCTTCACCGCGGTGCGCACGACCGGCATCTACTGCAGACCCTCCTGCCCCGCGATCACGCCCAAGCGGGCCAATGTCTCGTTCCTCCCCACCGCCGCAGCGGCGCAGCAGGCCGGGTATCGCGCCTGCCGCCGGTGTCTACCCGACGCGGCGCCGGGCTCGCCGCTGTGGAATGTCCGGGCCGATCTGGCCGCGCGGGCGATGCGGCTGATCGGGGACGGGGTGATCGAGCGCGGCGGCGTTCCGGCACTCGCCTCGACCCTCGGCTATTCCCAGCGACAGCTCACCCGGGTGCTCACCACCGAGCTCGGCGCCGGCCCGCTGGCCCTGGCCAGGGCGCATCGCGCGCACACCGCCCGGCTGCTGATCCAGACCACCGAGATGCCGATGTCCGACATCGCCTTCGCGGCGGGGTTCGCCAGCATCCGCCAGTTCAACGACACCGTCCGCGAGGTGTTCGCGGTCAGCCCGACGGCCATGCGCGCCGAGTCGCGGCGCTCACCGCGTTCGGATGTGGTCGCGCCCGCCGCGCCCGGTTTGCTCACGCTGCGACTGCCGTACCGGGAGCCGATCGACACCGGGTGGCTGTCGTGGTTCCTGTCGGCGCACACCGTGCCCGGCATGGAACTGTGGGAAGACGGCGTCTACACGCGCGGCCTGCGAACTCCGCACGGGCACGCCACCATTCGGTTGTCGTTCCAGTCCGGGCACGTGCGCGCCGAACTGGCCCTGCGGGACATGCGCGATCTGGCGCCGACGGTGGCGCGGGTGCGACACCTGCTCGACCTGGACGCCGATCCGGAGGGCATCGACGAGGGTCTCGGCATCGCCGTCCCGCCCGCGAACACCGGACTGCGCGATGTCGCGACGGCGGTGCCCGGCGATCGGTTCGGTCCCGGCATTCGCGTGCCCGGTTGCCTCGACGGCCCGGAGTTGTTACTGCGCACCATGATCGGTCAGCAGATCTCGGTCCAAGCCGCGGCGACGCACACCGCGCGACTGGTCGCCGCGCTCGGCGAACGGATCGACGGCCCGGCCCCCCGGCTGTTCCCCACCCCCGAGGCGGTCGCCGAGCGCGGCGCGGA
>NZ_JBCGFB010000206.1:0-6055 GCF_038752175.1 Nocardia sp. No.11
AGCACCACCGCGCCCGGCCGCACCCCGGCCGCCTCGAACTGATCCCAGGCCGCCGTCACCCCGGCGCGCAGGGCGTCGGGCGTGGGCGCGCCGGTCTGCGCGGAGGCGGCGAGCACGCGGTGCCTGCCCGGATCGAGCAGGGTCATCGCCTGGTGACCCGGCACGGCCTCGTAGACCAGCAGATTGTCGAATTCGTCGAGCCAGGTCATCGCGCCCGCGACGAACAGATGCGCCGACTTGGCCGAGACCAGCGAGGCCGTGCGCCACGGCGTCGAGGCGAGCCGGGTGACGATCGCGCGCCGCTCGACGGCATCGCGGTAACTCACTGCCACTCCGGCGATCTCGTACTCGTCGTCGAGTTCGGCGGCCATCGTGTCCAGCGCGGTCTGCACCGCGACGGCGACCTCGGCCTTGCTGTCCCCGCCCGCCCGGACCGTGCGCCGCAGCAGCATCCGGTCGGTGAGGGTCGCGCCCGATTCGGCGAAGGCCACCGCGTGCACGGCGCCTCGCTCGGTGCTGACGCCGAGGGTGATCACAGATCCTGCAGCCACAAGTCTTGCCTTCCCTGTGCGAAACGATGCGGGACGGGACCGCACGGGGCCCATCACTTCGCGGTAGGTCGGTTGCGACGAGAGATCGCCGCGAATAAGCGTGCGGATGCACGCACGCTCATCTGATGATTCGTCACCAGCTGTGGCATGGATGGGAGGAATTTCGCCCAGTTGTTGACACGCTGTCGGTAGACGCGTGTCGGGGATGTGTGTATACCGCTAGCCTGGATGGGTGGAAGTACACGCGCAGGCCCGGTCCAAGCAGAGCCGTCCGGACCCTGCGCTCGAATTGCAGGACGACCCGCAAGAGCTCATGCCGCGCAAGCGGCCGACCCAGGAGCGCAGCAAGCGCAAGTTCGACGCACTGCTGCAGTCCTCGCGCGAGCTGCTCGTCGAGGTCGGCTTCGAATCGTTCACCTGTGAAGAGGTCGCGCAGCGCGCCGAGGTGCCGATCGGCACCCTGTACCAGTTCTTCGCCAACAAGTACGTGATCGTCTGCGAGCTCAATCGCCAAGACCTGGTTGCGGTTTCCCGCGAGCTCGCCGACTTCCACGGCGAGGTGCCGTCACTGGACTGGCTGCGGCACATGAATCAGTTCGTCGACCACCTGGCCGGTCTGTGGACCACCGATCCCTCGCGGCGCGAGGTGTGGCTGGCCATGCAGTCGACCCCGTCCACCCGGGCGACGGGCGCGCTGCACGAGAAGGAATTCGCCGAGGTGGTCTCGCAGATGCTGCGGCCACTGACGCCGCGCACCCCGCGCGCCCGGCGCACGATGATGGCCGAGGTGCTCGTGCACGTCGTCTACTCGATGCTGAACTTCTCCGTGCAGGACGAGCAGTCCAACGCCGACGCCGTCGCCGAACTCAAGCGCCTGATGGTCGCGTACCTGCTTGTGGCGGAAAAGGAATCACGCCACGACCGCCGCCCCGAGGATTCGGCCGAGAGCTGATCGCGGCGGGCGTCGGCGACCGGGCCGGTGACGAGGCAACTCGCCGGGTCCTGGGATTCCCGGCGAGTTGCCTGTGTACGTGCGAGATCAGCGGTAGCGGTGAGCCCGCGGTCAGTGCCGACCCTCGATGAGGTCGGCGAGTTCGCCCGGGTCTTCCAGCACGACCATGGCCGCCGCCGTGTCGCCGTCGTGGGTCAGCGACAGGTGCACACGGACGCGCGGCAGGAACTCCGCGGCCAGGCCGTGCAACTTGATGCTCGGCCTGCCCCAGGCGTCGTTCACGACCTCGATCAGCGGATACGGGTTGTCCCCGATCTGCGGGCTGCGCGCGAAGCGAGACGATGCCCAAGCCTTGAGCACCGCCTCCTTCGCGGCCCAGCGTGCGGCGAAGCTGCGGGCCGGGTCGGTCTGCTTGCTCTGGCAGTAGCGGCGTTCACCAGCGGTGAAGCTCTCCCTGAGCATCGTCGTCCCCGACCGTTGCAGCTGCTCGGCGAACTCGGAGATGGTCACCAAGTCCAAACCGATTCCGAGAATCGTCACGAAGCGGCAGCCTACGACGCTTCGGTCGACTGCGGGGCGGAACCGATTCGCCCGGTGCCGCAACCCCATCCGTTCGCCTGGTACACACCCTCGCCGTCGAGTCTGGCCTCCGGCGAGAGCAGCATGTCGGCCTCGAGCTGACGGATCTGCTTGGCCGGGGTGCCGTCGGCGCCCAGGCGGCGATCCGCCGGCTTCTCGTACAGCGCGGTGCCGCCGCACATCGCCTCGGCGAAGCGCTGCCGGCCGGCGAGCTGACGCGCCTGCGCCCGCTCCTGGTAGTCCGCCCGCGCCGACGGCTCGATCGCGGACAGGAACGCCTGCGGATGAACCACCGCGAGCAGACCCGACACGTGACCGAAGCCGAGCGAGGTCACCAGACCGGCCTTGAGCGCGAACTTGTCGCCGAAGCGCAGCGGCTCGCGCGCCCACACCAGGTGCGGGTAGGCCGCCATCTTCTCGTCGACACAGTCCAGGCTCCGGTTCGGCGGCACCACACCGTTTTCCAGCACCTGGCACAGGCCGATGAGCTGGAAGGCCGCCGCGCCGCCCTTGGCGTGGCCGGTGAGGCTCTTCTGCGAGACCACGAACAGCGGGGCGCCGTCGGTGCGACCCAGCGCGCCGGCGAGCCGCTCGTGCAGCTCCGACTCGTTGGGATCGTTGGCGGCGGTGGAGGTGTCGTGCTTGGAGATCACCGCGATGTCGTCCGGGGTGACGCCGAGCTTGCGCAGTTCGGCGGCCAGTCGCGAGCCGCTGCCGCCACGACCGGCACCCAGCGCGCCGAGACCCGGTGCGGGGATGGAGGTGTGCACGCCGTCGGCGAAGGACTGCGCGAAGGCGAGCACGCCGAGCACCGGCAGGCCCATCTCCACGGCCACGTCACCGCGGGCCAGCAGCACGGTGCCGCCACCCTGCGATTCCACGAACCCGCCGCGACGGCGGTCGTTGGCGCGGGAGAAGTACCGGTCGCTGATGCCCTTGGCGCGCATGGCCGCCGAGTCCGCGGTGGCCGACATGTCACCGAAGCCGACGATGCCCTCGATACCGAGATCGTCGTAACCACCGGCGACCACGACCTCGGCCTTGCCGAGCCGGATCTTGTCGACGGCTTCCTCCACCGACACCGCCGCCGTGGCGCACGCCGCGACCGGATGCACCATCGCGCCGTAGCTACCCACATAGGACTGCACCACGTGCGCCAGCGCGACGTTGGGCAGCGCCTCCTGCAGGATGTCGTTCGGGCGCGGCTCGCCGAGCAGGTTGTCGACGTAGAGCGAGCGCATCGAGGACATGCCGCCCATGCCGGTGCCCTGGGTGTTGGCCACCAGGCTCGGGTGCACCCAGCGCATCAGTTCGTCGGGGCTGAAGCCCGCGCCGACGAACGCGTCGACGGTGCAGACGATGTTCCACAGCGCGACCCGGTCGATCGAGGCGGCCATGTCGGCGGAGACGCCCCAGATCGTGGGGTCCCAGCCGGTCGGGATCTGGCCACCGACGACGCGCGAGAGCTTCGCCTTGCGCGGCACCCGGATCTCGGTGCCCGCCTGCCGGGTGACGGTCCAGTCGCCGGAGTCGGCGACCGGGCTGATCACCGTGTGCTCGGGATCGGCGGTGTGGAAGGCGCGCGCCTCGGCCTCGTTGGCGACGGTGAAGCTCAGGTCCTGGTCGAGGAAGACCGAGGTGAGCAGCGGTGCCGCGTTGTCGAGCATCGCGCCGTCGTCCTCGTAGCGGCGCACGCCGCAGCGCTCGACGACGGTGTCGTGGTAGCGCTCGGCCAGCTCCGATTCCGGCACGAAGTCCCCGGATTCGGTGTCGTACCAGCCCGGCTTCGGGTCGTTCTCCCAGCGGATCAGACCGGTGGTCCAGGCCAGCTCGAGCACGCCCGCGGCGGAGAGCTTGTCCTCGACCTCCATCTCGAAGCGGGTGCGCGAGGAGCCGTACGGGCCGAGCTCGGCCGCGCCGACGATGACGACCATGTCGCTCAGGTCGGCGGTCACCTGGCCCCACTCCGGCACCGGCAGTGCCGAACTCAGGGTCGGCGGCGCGGGCAGCGCGGCGATGGTGGCGGTGGTGCTCGCCTCCTCCTCGCTCGCGGCCGCGGCCTCCTGGGCCTGCTTGGCCAGCGCGGGCAGGTCGAGCTTGGCGCGCGCCAGACCACCGGTGAGGTCGATCTGCTGCGGGCCGGTCTCGGTCACCTGACGTGCCCGCGAGGTGCACCACTTGAGCAGCTCGTCGGCCATCTCGGTGGTCGACCAGGTGTGCACGCCTGCCTTCTCGACGGCCTCGACCATCGGGTCGTTGTGGCCCATCAGCCCGGTGCCGCGCACCCAGCCGATCAGCGCGTGCACCATGGTGACGCGCGCGGACCACGACTTCTCGGCGCGCCAGCGGGTGACCACCGCGTCGAGCGCGGCCTTGGACTCGCCGTAGGCGCCGTCGCCGCCGAACAAGCCACGGTTGGGCGAACCCGGCAGCACCACATGCAGTTTCGCGTCGACGTCGTGGTCGGCGCCGAGGGCGGACAGGCCGCCGATCAGCCGCTCGACCGACCAGAGCAGGACCCGCATCTCCATCTCGGCGCGGGCGCCCGCGTCGGCGAGATCACCGGCGACGCGCGGTGCCGCGAACGGCAGCAGCAGCGTCGGGGTCATCGCGTCCTTGACCTTGATCTTGGCGCCACCCGCGTTGTCGACCTGCTCGGTGCCGACCCAGTCGATCAGCGCGTCGAGGTCCTGGTAGGAGGCCATGTTCGCGGGCACGACCCACAGCGCCGCGCCGTGGCGGGCGTTGTCGCGGTACAGCGCGCGGTAGAACCGCAGCCGCGCGTCATCCAGGCGCGAGGTGGTGACCACCACGGTCGCACCGCCCGAGAGCAGCCTGCCGGTGACCGCGGCCGCGATGGAACCCTTGCTGGCGCCGGTGATCACGGCGACGTCGTCGGACCACAGACCGGGGTCGGTGCTGTCGAGCGCGGCTTCGGCGATCTGCGCGTACACCCCGGCCAGTACCGAGCGGGCCTCGTGCATCGCCCGCTGACGCCACCAGTTGGCCTGCGCGGCAACGGCTTCGCCGGCGCCCACGTAGCCGCCGAGCGGCAGTTCCGCGGTGGCGGCGTCGTCGCCGAGCCACATGGTCGCGAGGTCCTCGCGGGCGGTGGCCCAGCGGTCGTCGATCAGGACGGCCTTGCGGGCGTCGAACGCCGGGGCCACCAGTCGCGGCCAGTCGGTGCCGAGTTCGGCCGAGACCAGGTCGACGAGGGTGTCCTCGGTGACCTCGGGGGCGCTGACCTGCTCGCTGAGACCGAGCTGCTCGAGGATCACCCGGGCCGCGGTGGCGAGCACGCCGTCGCGGCCGGTGATCTGCTCGGTGAACTCGCCCAGTGCCGCCGCGTCGACGGTGCCGCCTGCCGCGCCACCCGCCGAGGGCAGCGAGACCGCGACACCACGTCGCGCCGCCACCGCCTGCACGGCGGCGTCGATGGCCGCGTCGACCGAGGCGGCATCGGACAGCGCGCCGCCGACGAGCCCGCCGAGGTCGCCACCGCGCACGCTGGCGCCTTCGCGGGTGCCGAGGGAGACCTCGGCGGTGACGTGGCTGGCCCAGCCGTCGCCGAGCTCCCAGGTCTTCTTGACCCGGTCGGCGATGGCGGCGGGCCGCTTGCCGGAGGGGCCGAAGACCTTGCGCAGGTGATCGCCGATGGCGTCGGTGAGCACCGTGCCGAACGGCTTGTAGGTGCGGGCCAGGCGCTCGACGGTGGCGGACAGGGCGCCCATGTCGGCGTCGGCCGCGCCGTCGATGGCGCCGAGCGAGAGCTCGGAGCCGAGGTCGACCAGCAGCTGGTTGCGCCGCGAGGACACACCGTCGCAGAGGCCCTCGATGGTGTCGACCGGGCCGATCTGGTCCAGCCGCAGCTTGGTCCACAGCGCGATGAGCACGCGGGTGGCGTCGGCGGCGGTGAAGGAGATGTCGTCGGGACGCGGGCCACCGGTGGCGACCGGCGCCGCGGCGACCGGTG
>NZ_JBCGFB010000207.1:0-5826 GCF_038752175.1 Nocardia sp. No.11
CGGGCGGTTCGGCGCCGGGCTTGGCCACCGGGAGCACGCGGGTCGGCTCACCGGACAGCATCGGCGCGCGTGGCCGCGTCGGATCGGGCGACATCGGCGGCCGCGGCCGGGCGGGCTCGGCGGGGTCGGTGTGGTCGGTGATCTTGTCCAGGTGCGCGGTCGGCGCCTCGGCCTCGATCTCGGCGACCGTGCGCGGGCGGCGCGGGGTCTTGGCCAGCTTGCTGTCGGGGACCGCCGTCATCTGCATGGTCGGCGGATCGGTGATCGGCGTGGTCTTCACCAGGTCGACCACGGCGCCCTTCTGCGGACGCTCGTCGTCGAGGATGGGCTCGCCGAGGCCGATCCGCTCCTGGATCCGCTTCATCCACTTCGGCGCCCACCAGCAGTCGTCGCCGAGCAGCTTCATGATCGCGGGCACCAGCAGCATGCGCAGCACGGTCGCGTCGATGAACAGCGCCGCGATCATGCCGTAGGCGATGTACTGCATCATCACCATGTCGGAGAACGCGAACGCGCCGGTCACCACCAGCAGGATCAACGCGGCGGCGGTGATGATGCGGCCGGTCTGGGCGGTGCCGATCCGTACCGCCTCGGTGGTCGACGCGCCCTGCGCGCGCGCCTCCACCATGCGGGAGAGCAGGAAGACCTCGTAGTCGGTCGACAGGCCGTAGATGATCGCGATGATCAGCATCAAGACCGGCGCGCTGATCGGTTGCGGGGTGAAGTTCAGCAGCCCGGAGCCGTTGCCGTCGATGAAGATCCAGGTCAGGATGCCCAGCGTCGAGCCGAGGCCGAGCGCGCTCATCAACGCGGCCTTGATCGGCAGCACCAGCGAACCGAACGTCAGGAACATCAGCACGAAGGTGCTGAACAGCACGATCAAGATCATCCACGGCATCAGCCCGAGCAGCGTGTCGATACTGTCGGCCATGAGCGCGGGCTGACCCGTGACGTACATCTCGACGCCGTCGGGGACCTCGATCGACCGCAGATAGTCGATGGTCGGTTCGGCACCGCCGGTGGGATCGACCAGGGTCGCCGAGGTGCGATAGATCGTCCGGTTGTCCTGCGGGTTCGACGGCACGCTGAAGGGGCCGACCAGCCCGGGCGCCTGGTTGGCTTGCTTCCACACCTGGCCGATGGCGTCGGTGTCGGCCTTGTCGCCGGACCCGACGACGAAGACGAGCTGGATGGGGTCGGTCTTCTTCTGCGGGAAGACCTCGTAGAAGTGCTCGAGCGCGACACGGGTCTCGTTGTCCGGCGGCAGGTACTTCTCGTTGATGCCGCCGAAGGCGAGATTCTTGACCGGGATGATCAGCAACAGCAGGCCGACCGTGACCGGGATCGCGATCTTGAGCGGGTGCTTCATCACCCATCGGGTGAGGTTGCCCCAGAAACCGTTCTCGATCTGCTCGGCGGTCTTGTTCTTGCGGAATCGCTTGAGGCCGAGCATGTCGACGCGCGGACCGAGCACCGCCAACATTGCGGGCAGGATCGTCACCGCGGTGAGCGCGGCGAGGGAGACGGTCGCGATGGTGCCGTAGGCGACCGAACGCAGGAACCCCTGCGGGAACAGCAGAACGCCGCCGAGGCTGGCGATGATCATCGTCGCGGAGAACACGACCGTTCGCCCGGCCGTGACCACCGATCGCCGCACGGCGGCCTTGGTGTCGTAGCCCTCGGCCAGTTCCTCGCGGAAGCGACTCACGATGAACAGGCCGTAGTCGATCGCGAGGCCGAGACCGATCATCGAGACGACGCCGGTGACGAACGAGTTGACCTCGGTGAAGTTGGACAGCACCATCACCAGGCCGGTCGCGCCGAGGATCGTCAGGCCGCCGATGACCAGCGGCAGCGCGGCCGCGACGATGCCGCCGAAGATGAAGAACAGCAGGATCGCCACGGCGGGCAGCGCCAGCACTTCCATCCGCTTGGTGTCGTGCGCGATGGTGTCGTTGAGCGTGACACCGAGCGGCTGGAGGCCCGAGACCTCCACGTCGACGCCCGGGATGTAGAAGGCGTCGGCCACCACCCGGTAGTTGGCCATGCTGGTGGAGTCGTTGTCACCGACGATGGCGATCGAGGCGAACGCGTGCTTCTTGTCCTTGGACCCGAACGCCGACGGCGCGGAGGGCGCGTCGCCCACCTTCCAGTAGGTGCCGTTGATCTTGCCGATCTGATCGGGATACTCGGCGACCAGCGAGGTCAGGTTGTCGACGACCTTCTTCTGGAAATCCGGGTCGTCGATCGTCTTGCCCTCGGGGGCGTTGTACATCACGATCACATCGGCCATGTGATCGCGCCCGAACGCGCCGTCGGCGATCTGCGCGCCCTGCACCGATTCCGAGCCCGGGTCGAACCAGCCGCTCTGCGTCAGGCGATCGCCGAGACCCGTGCCGTAGGCGCCCAGCGCCAACATGGCAGCACCGACCACACCGATGACGGCGAAGCGGAACCGATAGACCAGATCGCCCCAGCGGGTGAACACTTAAGCGACTCCTTGACCAGGGCGAGACGTGAGTAGTGCCGACAGCGGCCGGAAAGGCTGCAGCCAGGCACCCTCGTCGGGCAGCGAATCGAGGCTCACCCGCGGTAGCGGCTCCCGGAATACTCCCGGGATGTCCTCGAGGTCGACGAACTCGAGAGTATCGGAAGTCACCGCCCAACTCGCGTGCTCACGGAAACCGAGAACCTGAGCAGGGATTCCCTTGGCGGCGATGGCTTCCAGTGGTTCGCGGAAGGCCTGACCGTCGGCCGAGGCCACCATGATGCCCGCCAGACCGCCGTCGCGCTCGCGCATCGCGATGTGCGCCAGCATGTCGGCGTCGACGTCGGAGTCCTCGTCGATCTTCGGTTTCGCGAAGACCGCGAAACCGACGTTGCGTAAGGCCTCGACCCACGGCCGGACCACGTCGGCGGTGCCGGGAGCGATATTGGTGAAGACGGTGGCCTCGGCTTCGATGCGGCCCTTCGCGCCGACCGACAGCTCGGCCGTGCGCGCGAGCAGCCAGCGGCCGAGCGCGTCGAAACGGGGACGATAGGCGGCGGTGGGACGACCACCGAGGATGGCGCCGAGTCCCATGTCGAGGTTCGGCGCGTCCCAGACGAGCAGGACGCGTCGGACATCGGAGCCGGAACTGCTCAACGCCTCGCTGCCGGCTGCTCCCTGGGCGATATCCGGCATCTCGGTGGCGATCTCACTCACGCTCATCTGTCGATCTTCCCCCATATGAACTCGTTGATGGCGCTACCGGCACGCAGGCCTTTGCCCTCGAACTTGGTGACGGGCCGTTCGAAACCGATCGGCGCGGTGACGCGGTTGGCCGCGCTGTCGCCGCCCGTGGTGTCGTTCAGGCCGGTGAGCAGCGGTTCCGCCGAGCCTACTTCGAGGATGTGCTCGGCGTAATCGGCGTGGTCGGTGGCGACGTGCAGCACGCCGCCCGGCTTCAGCCTGCTGGCGATCAGGGCGAAGGTCGGCGCCTGCAGCAGCCGCCGCTTGTGGTGGCGGGCCTTGGGCCACGGGTCGGGGAAGAACACGCGGACGCCGGTCAGCGACTCCGGGGCAACCATGCTCTCCAGCACGTCGACAGCGTCGCCGCGCAGCAACCGGATGTTACCGATCTCCTCGCGCTCGATCTGGCAGACCAGCTGGGCCAGACCCGGCTGGTACACCTCGATGCCGATCAGGTTCAGGTGCGGTTCGGCCTGGGCCATCGCGGCCGTGGCGGTACCGGTGCCGCAGCCGATCTCGATGACCAGCGGAGCGCTGCGCCCGAACCAGGCGTCGGCGTCGAGCGGCTCGTTGGCGACGTCGCGACCGATCACCGGCCAGGTGCGCTCCCAGGAGACCTGCTGATTCGGCGTCAGCGCGCCGCGCCGCGAGCGGAAGCTCGTGACGCGGGGATAGAGCCGGGAGCCCGTGGTCGAGCGGCGGCCCGCCTCGTGCGGTATCTCGGACAGCTTGGGATGGGCCGAGCCGGTGGACGGCTGCCCCGGCACCGACTCGACAGGGTGGTTGGCGGCGTCGTTCACGCCGTCCATTGTCCAGCATGCGCGGAGCTACGTCGCAGGCGCGTGCGCCCGCCCGGACCGCGCGCCGGGGATCGGTGCGGTGTAGCGGCGGTGTTGCCCCAGGTCGGCAGACGGTTCCCGACGGCCGCCGACCCCCGGATCTGACAGAATGCCCTCCGAAAAGGGGGTGCGCAGAATGTCGACAGTCACCGAATCCGCGCAGTCACGGACATCTGACCAGCTCGACCAGCTGATCTCGGCGCTGCGGACCGGTCGGGGGACCGATCCGGCGATCGCCGAGCAGCTGGCCGCCGCGGTCGCGCGGCGGCGCAGGCCGCTGCACATCCAGGTCGCGGGACGGGCGCTGAGCGGGCGGTCCACCGTGCTGCGGGCGCTGGCGTTGCTGTCGGCGGAGGAGACCGCGCCGGTCGATCAGCCCGACCAGCCGGATCCGGTGCTCGACGGTGACCTCGTCGTCTATGTCCTGGCCGGTGCGCCGCAGACCGCCGACCACCGCGTGCTCGCCACGCTGCCGCCGGGGCGCGGGGTCGTGGTGCTGAACAAGGCCGACGCGGTGGGGGCCCGCTGGGGTGACGCGGTCGCGGCCGCCGAGCGGTCCGCGCGCGAACTCGGGCTGCCGGTCGTGCCCGTCGTCGCTTCGGTGGCCGCGCGGACCAGGGCGGGCGCGGTGGACGCGGCCGACCTGTCCGACCTGCGTCGCCTGGCGGTCGGCCCGGATGTGCCGTCGGTGCTGTCGGCCGATCTGTTCATCGGCACCGGCTCCGATCAGGACGCGCGCAGGCGGCTGATCGCCCACTGGGACCTCTACGGCGTGGACTGCGCCCTCACCGCCCTGCGCGCCGACCCCGATCTGACCTCGGCCGCGCTGATCCAGATCCTGCACTCGGCGGGCGGTGTCGACCCGCTGCACCGGCTCGTGCACCGCCGCTACGAGCAGGTGGAAGCGGTGCGCGGGGGCGAACTGCTCGACGAGCTGGTCCGCCTCGCCGCGCGCGCCGTCCCCGCCGACGGCGGCCACGCCCGCGAGCTGATCGAGCAGTACCTCGCCGGTGACGACGCGCTGTGGGCCGGACTGTGCGCCGGACTGGCCTGCCCGCAGGTCGCCCACCTGGCCGCCGGTTACCCCTCGCCCGCACCGGCCGACGCCGACGAGGCGCTCGCGCGCGCGTCCCGCTGGCGGGCCGTGGTCTCCAGCGATATGCCGCCCGCCGCCCGCCGCGCCGCCCTGCGCGTGCACAACGGCTACGTGCGCGCCTGGGAACGGATGACAAGTGCCGGGCTCTGACCAACCGGCCGACCCGCCGCTGTCCGACGAGCTCGCCGCCGTCGTCGAGCGGTGGAATCCGCAGGGCTCGGCCCTGCTGCGCGCGATGGACCAGGCCGGCACCGGCTCCACCGTCGCCTTCTACGCGGTCGACGACGCCAACACCACCCTGCTGCGCACCGAGCTGGCCCGCTTCGAACCACGCGTCGACCTGACCGATCCGGCCGCCGTCACCGCGTCGGCCGATCCGCCCACCGCCCTGATCGTCTTCGACGCGGGCAGCGTGCTCGGCGCCGACATGCTGGTCCTGATCGAGCGCCTGCGCGCCGCCGGTCAGCGGATCGTGCTCGCCATGAACGGCTTCCACGCCTATCAGGACTGGCAGGCGATCCGCGAGCGCAGCCTCGCCCTGCTCGCGGCCCGCGGGGTCACCGACCTGCCGATCCTGCCGGTCTCGGCCCGCCTGTCCGCCGCGGCCCGCGCCGCCGACGACTCCGCCCTGCTCGACCGCTCCGGCCTTGCGGCCCTGC
>NZ_JBCGFB010000208.1:0-5782 GCF_038752175.1 Nocardia sp. No.11
ATCGGCGGTGGGCGCGGCGGTCGCGACGCCGGAGCCGGCGAGGGCGATGCCGAGCGCGGCGGCGGCCACGGCGGCACGGAGAACGGTTCGGTTGAGCATGATGACTCCTGGGTCGAGCGGCCCGGCGCGGGCGCGGGGTTGACGTGCGCCCCGGTAGCCCGGACGGAGCCGATCCGCCGAGGACTTTGGAATGAGACCACTTCACACTGGTGTCGCGAGGTGAAACGGGCAATCCGGTCCCCGTCGTCCCGGCGCGTCGGAAGACACGGCCGTCCGGCGCCCGGCTCGTCGCCGCGTCCGGCGGCCGCCGGAGATTCCGGGGTGGGGCATGCGGCGCTCGCCGCCTCCGGCCGGGTAATCTCACCGCTCATGGGCGTGCTGATTGCGGTGGAAGGCCTCGACGGCGCCGGTAAACGGACGCTGATCGACGGGTTGATCGACGAATTGTCCGGAAAGGGGCTGCGCGCGGGCAGCCTGGCCTTTCCGCAATACGGCCGGTCCGTCCACGCCGATCTGGCCGCGGAGGCCCTGCGCGGCGGGCACGGCGACCTCGCCGGCTCGATCAACGCGATGGCGATCATGTTCGCCCTGGACCGTGCCGACGCGAGCGCGGAGCTGTCGAACCTGTTGGACGCCAACGACATCGTCATCCTGGACCGCTGGGTGGCGTCCAACGCCGCCTACTCCGCCGCTCGCGCCGAACAGGACGCCGACGGTGAAATCGTCTCCTGGGTGGGCGATCTGGAGTTCGGCAGGCTGGCCCTGCCGACGCCCGACCTCACCGTCCTGATCGACATTCCCACCGAGGTCGCGGCCGAACGCGCCCGGCGCCGTGGTGAACTCGACACCACCAGGGCCCTGGACGCCTACGAGCGGGACGGCGGTCTACAGCACCGTACCGGGGAGGTCTATCGTGAGCTGGCCGACCGCGACTGGTTCGGTCGCTGGTGGACATACCGATCCGATGACGATGGGCCCGCCCTACTCACCCTCTGCTCGGAAATCTTTGCCGGATAAGGTTGGATACGCGACGGGTTCACACCATTAATGGCGTGGCGGCCCGATCCTGGCCTGGGAGATGACAACATAGGACTATGAAGCCCAAGATTCTGGTCGTCGACGACGATATGGCACTCGCTGAGATGCTGACCATCGTCTTGCGCGGGGAAGGGTTCGACCCGCACGTGGTCGGCGACGGCACGCAGGCCCTGTCGGCGGTGCGGGAGATCCGCCCCGACCTGGTGTTGCTGGACCTGATGCTGCCCGGGATGAACGGCATCGACGTATGCCGCGTGCTCCGGGCCGATTCCGGCGTTCCGATCGTGATGCTCACCGCCAAGACCGACACGGTCGACGTGGTGCTCGGTCTGGAGTCCGGTGCCGACGATTACATCGTCAAGCCGTTCAAGCCGAAGGAACTCGTCGCCCGCGTGCGCGCGCGTCTGCGCCGTACCGAGGACGAGCCCGCCGAGCTGCTCTCGATCGCCGACATCGTCATCGATGTGCCCGCGCACAAGGTGACCCGCGGCGGCGCGCAGATCTCGCTCACCCCGCTGGAGTTCGACCTGTTGGTCGCGCTCGCGCGCAAGCCGCGCCAGGTGTTCACCCGTGAGGTGCTGCTCGAACAGGTCTGGGGTTACCGGCACGCCGCCGATACCCGCCTGGTCAACGTGCACGTGCAGCGACTACGCGCCAAGGTCGAGAAGGATCCGGAGAACCCGGAGATCGTCCTGACCGTCCGCGGTGTCGGTTACAAGGCCGGACCGCCGTGATCGGTACCTGTGAGGCGCCGCTGTGACCGACGGTCGACCTGCCGGTACAGCGTCAGCGCCTCCAGCGCACGACGGACGTGCGCAAACCTTCGTCACGCAGTTGCGGCGATGGGCGGCTCCGGTCATGGCCTGGTTCCAGGCTGTCGGGACCGCGCTGGGCCATCTCTGGCGCCGGTCGCTGCAACTGCGTGTCATCGTGTCCACGCTGACCCTCTCGCTCATCGTGATCACGATCCTCGGTGTCGTGCTCACCGGTCAGATCACCGACCGGCTGCTCGAAGCCAAGATCAACGCCGCCGTCGAGGAGATGGATCGCGCCCGCAGCACGATCGAGGGCAAGCTCTCCGGCGTTCATGACGCGAACAGTCAGCAGCAACAGCTCGCCGACGCCCGCGCCGCGCTGTCCAGCCGTGGCGGCACCGGGCAGTCCAGTGGCGCGGCGGGCAGTTTCGACTCCGCGCTGGCGATGGTCGGCGGCACGCCGCCGCAGGAACTCACCACCGGTCCCATCTCGGAGGTGCCGCAGGAGCTGCGCCGCTTCGTCCAGCGCAACCAGGTCTCCTACCAGTTCACCACCGTCGCCGACCCGGACGGCTATCGCGGGCGCGCGCTGATCATCGGCAGCCCGAGCGCCGAGGTCGCGACCCTGGAGATCTATCTGATCTTCCCGCTGGCCAGCGAGGAAGCGAGTTTGTCGCTGATGCGCGGCACGATGCTCATCGGTGGCGTGGTGCTGCTGGTGCTGCTCGCCGCGATCACCGCGCTGGTCACCCGGCAGGTGGTGCTGCCGATCCGGTCGGCGGCGCGGATCGCCGGTCGCTTCGCCGACGGCAGGCTCAAGGAACGCATGCTGGTGCGCGGCGAGGACGACATGGCCCGCCTGGCGCAGGCGTTCAACGAGATGGCCGAGAGCCTGTCGAACCAGATCACCCAGCTGGAGGAATTCGGCAATCTGCAACGCCGGTTCACCTCCGACGTCAGCCACGAGCTGCGCACCCCGCTCACCACGGTGCGCATGGCCGCCGACCTCATCCACGGCTCCAGCGACGATCTCGATCCGGCGCTGGCTCGCAGCTCCGAGCTGCTGGTCAACGAGCTGGACCGGTTCGAGGGCCTGCTCAACGACCTGCTCGAGATCTCCCGGCACGATGCCGGTGTGGCCGAGCTGCAGGTGGAATCGCTCGACGTGCGGATGTGCGCGCGGGCGGCGATCTCCACGGTGCGGCATCTGGCCAAGGAAGCCGGCGTGGAGGTCGTCATCGATCTGCCCGAGGAGCCGGTCGTCGCCGAGGTCGACCCGCGCCGGGTCGAGCGCGTGCTGCGCAACCTGCTCGCCAACGCGATCGACCACAGCGAGGGCAAGCCGGTGCTGATCCGGATGCGCGGCGACGCCGAGGCCAACGCGGTCGCGACCGTCGTGCGCGATCAGGGCGTCGGCCTGCGGCCGGGCGAGGAGAAGCTGGTCTTCAACCGGTTCTGGCGCTCGGACCCGTCGCGGGTGCGGCGCTCCGGCGGCACCGGTCTGGGCCTGTCGATCAGCGTCGAGGACGCCAACCTGCACGAAGGCAGGCTCGAGGCGTGGGGTGATCCCGGCGTCGGCGCCAGCTTCCGGCTGCTGCTGCCGATGGTGCGCGGCCGTAAACTGGGGGCCAGTCCGCTGGCCCTGGAACCGATGCTGCGCAAGGTTCCCGCCCTGCCCGAGGCCGATCCCGAACCGGATTCCGGCGACCGGGCGGAGATCAGGACCGAGCCCGCGGGCGCGATCGAGACCGAGCCGGCAGGCACCGCGGGCCCCGAGGTGATGCCGACCGAGCCCACCGGCACCGGGCCGATCCCCTCGGACGCCCGGACGGACCCGCCCGACGCGCACCCGGCGTCGAACGGGCGCGCCGAGACCACCGGCGCCGAGGACCAGCCGATGTCCACCGAGACCGGAGACCGACAGTCATGACGAACGTGCGGGGTGTGCGCTGGGGGCGGCGGGCGGCCGCGCTGGTCGCGGCCGCGCTGGTCGGCGCGCTGGTCCTGAGCGGGTGCGCCAGCCTGCCGGAGTCCTCGGCACCCCAGGCACTCGGCACGATCAATCGCGCGCCCACCTCGGAGGGACCGCCGCCGCCGACCTCGGGCCGCGACCCCGACCTGCTGGTCGGTGACTTCCTCGCGGCCAGCGCCGATCCGGCCAACCGGCACGCCGCGGCCCGCCAGTACATGGCGCCCGAGACCGCCGGTGAATGGAACGACGAGGCGAGCATCACCATCGTCGATCGCCCCGACACCCTGCGGGAATCGCGCTCCGGCGACAAGGCCAGCTACGTGATCCGCGCTCGCAAGGTCGGCGAGCTGGGCGGCGACGGTAGCTACCGGGCCGTCGAGGGCACGCTCGAGAACAAGATCGAGATGAGCAAGATCGACGGCGAGTGGCGGATCACCGAACTGCCCCCCGGCGTCGTGATGGATTCCACCGCGTTCGACAAGACCTACCGCCGCTACGTGCTGCAATACGTCGATCCGGGCAGTTCCGTGCTGGTCCCCGACCCGCGCTGGATCTCGGTGCCGCGCGCCCAGCTGACCGAGCGGCTGATCGGCATGCTCGGCGCCGGGCCCCAGTCGGCGATCGCGCCGGTGGTGCGCAATCAGCTCGCGCAACCGGTGGCCGTGCGCGGCCCGATCGTCAAGGCCAAGGACGAGCCCGGCGAAGTGGGCATCGGCATCGGTGGGGTGCGCATCGACTTCACCGGGGTCGCCCAGCTCGGGCAGAAGGAACGCGAACTGCTCGCCGCCCAGGTGGTGATGACGCTGGCCGGCGCCGACATCCTCGGCCCGTACGTGCTGCTCGCCGACGGCAAACCGCTCGACGACCGGTACGCGGCCGGTTGGTCGGTCGCCGACCTCGACCAGTACAGCGCCTCGGCCCCCGGCCAGAACCGGATCGGCCTGCACGCACTGCGCAACGGCACGCTGGTGCAGGTCACCCCCGACGGCATCGTCACCCCGAGCGGGTCCTTCGGTGAGGCGACCAACCTGCAGTCGGTGGGCATCTCCGCCGACGGCCAGTTCGTCGCCGCCGTCGCCGACACCGGCAGGCCCGCACCCGAACCCGGCCGCACCCTGCTGATCGGCAACTACGGCGCCAAGGCCTTCGCCGTGGCCGAGGGCACCAGCATCGCCCGGCCGTCGTGGACCTCCGACGGCGGCGCCGCCTGGACGGTGCTCGACGGCGATCGCGTCATCCGTGCGGTCACCGACCGCGCCACCGGCAACGTCTCGGTCCAGGACGTCGACACCACCGCCCTGTTCGAGGGGACGGGCGCGCCGCGGCCGCCGATCAGCG
The DNA here is from genome assembly GCF_038752175.1 of Nocardia sp. No.11. NCBI lineage: Bacteria > Bacillati > Actinomycetota > Actinomycetes > Mycobacteriales > Nocardiaceae > Nocardia > Nocardia sp. No.11. The sequence goes on from NZ_JBCGFB010000208.1 coordinate 5,104, forward strand.
AGGTGGTGGTCTCGCGCACCGGCGTGCGGGCCGCGCTGATCGCCGACGGCAAGGTCTACGTGGCGGTGGTCGAACGTCGTCCCGACGGCAAGTACGCGCTCACCTCCCCGCTGCCGCTCGCGCTCGGGTTGAGCACTCGCGCGGTCTCGCTGAGCTGGGTCACCGGCGACACGATCATGGTGGCCCGCGAGGGCAACGTCGACCCGGTTTTCACCGTCTCCATCGACGGTTCCCAGTTCTCCCCGGTGACCTCGCAGAACCTGACCCCGCCGGTGCGGGTGGTGACGGCCGCGCCCGCCACCCAGTACGTGGCCGACTCCCGCGCCGTGTTGCAGTTGCAGACCGCCGATCCGGCTCGCAACGACCGCTTCTGGCGCGAGGTGCCGGGTCTGACCGGCGAGCGCGTCGTCCCGGTGCTGCCCAGCTGACTTGTCGGTGGGCGCTGTGATACTCACCCGCTATGAGAGCCCTGCTCGATCTGGTGCTGCCCGTCCACTGCGGTGGCTGCGCGACGGCGGGCGTGGCGTGGTGCCCCGGCTGCGCGGCCGAGCTGAGCCGGGTCCCGGTGCGGGTCCGTCCGCGCACCGATCCCGGCGTCCCGTGCTGGGCGCTGGGTCCCTATCGCGGTCCGGGGCGCCGCGCCGTGCTGGCCGCCAAGGAGCACGGCAGGCGCGACCTG
>NZ_JBCGFB010000209.1:0-5581 GCF_038752175.1 Nocardia sp. No.11
CGGCGGGGTCGGTCTCGCGGCGCAATGCCGCGGCGTCGAACCGGATCGGTGCCGGCCGCGCCTCGGTGTGCGCGAGCGCCTCGTCGAACAGACGCACGCCGTCGACGTCGGCGAGCGGGCTCAGGCCCAGCCGATCCCACCGCGCGAGGGCGGCCTCGTCCAGACCACCGGTCATCCCGCTGCCCTGGTTCCACGGCCCCCACGCCAGTGACGTGGCGGCCAGACCCGCGGTCCGTCGCCGCTGTGCCAGGGCGTCGAGGACGCCGTTCGCGGCGGCGTAGTTGCCCTGCCCGGCCGAGCCGAGCACCGTCGCGATCGAGGAGAACAGCACGAACGCCGCCAGAGTCCGGTCCCGGGTCAGCTCGTGCAGATGCCAGGCGCCGTCGACCTTGGGGGCCAGTACCCGGTCCACCTGGTCGTCGGTCAGCGTCGCCACCGTGCCGTCCGCGAGCACGCCCGCGGTGTGCACCACACCGGTCAGCCCGGTGCCGATGCTGTCGAGCAGGTCGCGCACCGCGTCCCGATCGGTCACATCGCAGGCGACGATCCGCGTCTGGGCGCCCAGGCGCGCCAGCTCGGCCACCAGGGCGGCGGCGCCCGCGGCCGCGGGGCCGCGACGGGAGGTCAGCACCAGGTCACCGACACCGTGCGCGGTGACGAGGTGGCGGGCGAACAGGGCGCCCAGCCCCCCGGTCCCGCCGGTGATCAACACGGTCCCGTCGCCGAAGGACACCGGTGCCGCGTCCGTGGTGGCCGCGCGCACCAGTCGCGGTGTCAGCAGCCGACCACCACGCACCGCGACCTGCGGTTCGCCGGAGCGCACCACGGCCGCGATCCGGTCCGCGTCGACAGGGGTGGCCGGGTCCTCGTCGACCAGGACGAACCGGTCCGGGTTCTCCGACTGCGCACTCCGCAGCAGGCCCCACAGCGCGGCCGCGGCGAGATCGGGTGTCTCACCGGTCAGTCCCGCGCCGCCGGTCGTCACGACGACCAGCCGGGTGTCGGACAGCCGGTCCTCGGCTAGCCAGCGTCGCAGCGTCGCCAAGGTGTCGCGGACGCTCGCCCGCACCGCTGCCGGGTCGTCGGAGACCTGTGCCCCGAGAGCCCGCCACACCACGACAGCCGGAACAGGTTCAGCCGCAGCGAGATCCGCGATCGAGGCGGCCGCGTGGAGCCCCGGGACAGCGGTGCCCGCGAGCGTGACCATCGCGGGCACGGGCGCCGGGCCCGCGCTGTCCGCCTGCTCCCATCGCACCTGGTACAGCTCGGCTTCGGCACCGGCGACCGTGCTCCGGAATTCCTTGACGTCGTAGGGACGCATCACCACCGCGTCGACCGAGACGATCGGTGCGCCTTCGGGATCGATCGCCGCGACGGAGATGGTCTCCGGCCCGGACGCGACCGCGATGACGCGCAGCGAGGTCACCGCCGCGGGCCAGGGCCCCGACTTGTGGAATCGCGCGCCGCCCCACCGGAACAGCAATCGGCCGGTGTCGGGATCGGGATTCCCCTCGTCCCAGAGCAATCGGGAGAACCCGGCGTGCATGACCATGTCCAGCAGGGCCGGATGCAGGTCGTGGCGGCCCGCCTCGGGTGCCGCGTCGAGGTTCAGGGCGATCTCGGAGAAGACCGTGTCGTCACGCTGCCACGCGGCGCGCACACCGAGGAAGGCGGGACCGTACTCGAGCCCGGCGTCCCGGGAGATCCGCGCCGGAAGTCCCGCGCTGTCCACGATGTCGGCGTCGGCGGGCGGCCAGTCCTCGTCGCGCAGGCGCTGCGCCAAGGCCGAGTCGCCGTCCCAGCGGGCGGCCAGCACGCCGGTGGCGTTGTGCACCCAGTCCGACTCCGGCGAGGTGCGGAAGTAGAACTCGAACGGGCGGCGCCCCGAGTCGTCGGCGGCCTGCACCAGGACCTGCAGCTCGATCTCGGTGTCGTCGGTCGGCAGGATCGGTGCCTGCAAGGTGAGTTCGTCGACGACCTCGCAACCGATCCGCGCCCCGGCGGCGAGCAGGAACTCGATCAGGGTCGCGCTCGGCACGACGACCACGCCGTAGGTCATATGATCGGCGATCCACGGATGGGTGCGCAGCGAGAGCCTGCCGGTGAGCAGCCACTCGTCGGTACCCGCCACCCCGACCACACCGGTCAGGATCGGATGATCCGACGCGCCCGCCGCAGCGCCCTGGTCCGGCTGTAGCCAGTAGCGCCGACGCTGGAAGGCGTAGGTGGGCAACGACATCCGTGGCACCGGCCGGCCCGCGAACAGCGGAGCCCACGTCACCGGCACACCCGCGACCTGCAATCGCGCCAGCGCCGTGACGAACTGCGCCACCTCGTCGGCGGACCGACGCGATGTCGCCGCCGCGGTCGCGACCGACTCGACCTCGGGAACCTCGGCCAGGCACTCCCGGGTCATCGCCGTGAGCACCGCGTCCGGGCCCAGCTCCACGAAGCGCCGCGCGCCCGCCGCGACCAGCGCGTCCACGCCCGGCGCGAACCGCACGCAGCCGCGCACCTGCCGCACCCAGTACTCCGGATCGGTCACCGCGGCGTCGGCGAGCGCACCGGACTCGTTCAACACGATCGGCACCCGCGGCGTCGCGTACGCGACGCCCTCGGCCACCGCGCGGAATTCGGCAAGCATCGGCTCCATGCGCGCCGAGTGGAAGGCATGGCTGACCCGCAACCGACTGGTCCGCACCCCGTCGGCGCCGAGCCGCCGCTCGATCTCCTCGATCGCGTCGGCCTCCCCGGACAACACCGACGACGTCGGCCCGTTCACCGCCGCGATCGACACCCGGTCACCGAGGCCGGCGACGATCTCGCCCGCCCGGTCGGCGGTGACCGCCGCCGCGAGCATCGCCCCACCCACGGGCAACGCGCCCATCAGCCGACCCCGCGCCGCCACCAGCGCGCACGCGTCCGGCAACGTCCACACCCCGGCGACGAACGCGGCCGCCAGCTCACCGATCGAGTGCCCGATCAGGAAATCCGGTGTCACACCGAAGGATTCGACCAGCCGGCACATCGCGACCTCGAAGGCGAACAGCGCGGGCTGGGTGAATTCGGTCCGGTCGAGCACGCCGTCGGTGTCGGTGAACATCACCTCGCGCAACGACCGCCCGAGCAGCGGATCGAATGCCGCGCAGAGCTCGTCGAGCGCCGCCGCGAACACCGGGAACGCCCGATACAGCTCCGCGCCCATACCGATTCGCTGCGCGCCCTGACCGGTGCACAGGAAGGCGGTGCGCTCCGGGGTGGCCTTCGCCTCGAGCACGCCGGGCGCGCCCGCCGCCAGCTCGGCCAGCCCGGCCAGCACGTCGTCGCGGTCGCGGCCGACGACCGCCCCCCGCCACTCCAGCAGCGCCCGCGAGGTCGTCAGCGCGTGCGCGACGTCGCGGACGTCCCGGTCGGGATCGTTGATCAGCCACTGCCGCAGGCGATCCGCCTGGGCGCGCAGGGCGTCGGGAGACTTGGCCGACAGCACCAGCGGAACGATCTCCGCCTCGGTGGGTGTCGCGAGTGGCTCGGTGTCGTCGACGACCGGCTCGGCGGGCGCCTCCTCGAGGATCAGGTGCGCGTTGGTGCCGCTGGCCCCGAACGAGGACACCCCCGCCCGCCGGGTCCGCTCCCCCGCAGGCCACGGCTCGTTGTCCCGCAACAGCCGCACCGTGCCCGCCGACCAATCCACATGCGGCGTCGGCGCGTCCACGTGCAGGGTCTTCGGCAGCACCTCGTGGCGCAGCGCCTGCACCATCTTGATCACGCCGCCGACGCCCGCCGCCGCCGAGGTGTGGCCGACGTTCGACTTGAGCGAGCCCAGCCGCAGCGGCGCACCCGCGCGCCGCGCGCCGTAGACGCTGATCAGCGCCCGTGCCTCGATCGGATCACCGAGCATCGTGCCGGTCCCGTGCGCCTCGACGGCGTCGATGTCGGTGGGCTCGAGCCCCGCGTTGGCCAACGCCTGCGCGATGACGCGCTCCTGGGACGGACCGTTCGGCGCGGTCAGGCCGTTGCTCGCGCCGTCCTGGTTGACCGCGCTGCCGCGCACCACCGCCAGCACGGGGTGGCCGAGCCGCCGCGCGTCCGACAGCCGCTCCAGCACCAGCACGCCGAGACCCTCGGAGAACCCGGTTCCGTCCGCCGCGGCCGCGAACGCCTTGCAGCGGGCGTCCGGGGACAGGGCCCGCTGCCGCGCGAACGCGATCAGCAGGGAGGGATCCGACATCACGGTGACGCCACCGGCCAGCGCGAGCGTGGCGTCGCCCTGACGCAGGGCCTGGCAGGCCAGATGCAGGGCCACCAGCGAGGACGAGCACGCGGTGTCGACCGAGATCGCCGGGCCCTTGAACCCGAACGAATAGGCGATCCGCCCGGACAGCACGCTGTTCGACACACCCAGGTAGGCATGGCCTTCCGTCTCGGCGCCGATGGTCGCCGAGCCGATGCGCGGACCGTAGTGCTGGTGGATGACACCGGCGAACACGCCGGTGTCGCTGCCGCGCAACGACACCGGGTCGATGCCCGCGTCCTCGAGCGCCTCCCAGGAGGCTTCGAGCATCAGCCGCTGCTGCGGGTCCATCGCGGCCGCCTCGCGCGGGCCGATCCCGAAGAACGCCGCGTCGAATTCGCCGACGGCGTCGAGGAATCCGCCGTCGCGCGTGTAGACGGTGCCCGGCGCGTCGGGGTCCTCGTCGAAGAGCCGGTCCAGGTCCCAGCCACGATCGGCCGGGTAGGCCCCGACCGCGTCCACCCCGTCGGGGGGGGCCCCCCCCCNTCCTCGTCGAAGAGCCGGTCCAGGTCCCAGCCACGATCGGCCGGGTAGGCCCCGACCGCGTCCACCCCGTCGGCGGTCACCCGCCACAGGTCCTCGGGTGACCGCACGCCGCCGGGGTACCGGCAGGCCATGCCGACGATGGCGATCGGCTCCTGCGACCGGTCGGTGAGCTCACGAAGCTGCTGCTTGGTCTCGTACAGCTCTTTCGCAGTCTTCTTGAGGTACCGGCGTAGCTCGTCGTTGTCGGCCATCGGTGGAACTCCTGCTCGTTCAGCTCAGCTGAGGTTGTCGATGAAGTCGAATAGCTCGCGGTCGTCGGCGGCATCGAGGCCGGCGATGTCGACCTCGCCGGGGTCTCTGCCTTCGAGCCTGCGCACCAGCGCGGCCAGCTTGTCGGCGATCCCGGACCGGTCGGCGGCGGACAGGTCGGCGGTGTCGAAGCTGCGGGCGAGCGCGTCGACCTCGTCGGTGATCCGCTGCGCGGGGTCGTCGACGGGGGCGATCTCCCGGCGGACGAATCCGGCCAGCGCTTCCGGGGTCGGGTAGTCGAACATGGCGGTCGCGGGCAACTGCAGGCCGACAGCGGTTTTCAGCCGGTTGCGGAATTCCATGACGCCGAGCGAGTCGAATCCGAGATCGCTGAACGGCTTGTCCGGGGCCGTCGCGTCCGCGCTCGCGTGACCGAGCACGGCCGCGGCCTGGGCGCGGATGACGTCGAGGACGAGCCGGTCCTGTTCGGCGACACCGCGGCCGAGCAGCCGCGCCGCCAACGACGCCGCGTCGTTCGACGCCGCCCGCGACACG
>NZ_JBCGFB010000210.1:0-5494 GCF_038752175.1 Nocardia sp. No.11
CGCGCGCATCGGGGCACCGCCCTGGAGCATCGCGGCGGCGAGGGCATCCCGGGCCGCGACCGCGAGCGCGCCCGCGCTCGGGTAGCGATCGGCCGGGTCCTTGGCCATGCCGCGGGCGATGACCTCGTCGAGGGTGACGGGCAGGCCGGGCAGGATCTCGCTGGGGCGCGGCGGCGCCTCGGACAGGTGCGAGCGGATCAGCACGCTCATGCTCGCGGCGGGGAACGGCGAGGCGCCGGTGAGGCATTCGTGCAGCACACAGGCCAGCGAGTAGACGTCGGCGCGATGCGAGATCGGCCCGACGTCGAAGCGTTCCGGCGCCATATAGATGTAGGAGCCCATGGCCATCCCGGCCTGGGTCACCGCACTGTCGCCCTCGGTGTGGGCGATGCCGAAGTCGGCGAGGTAGGCGAAGTCGGCGGGGGTCACCAGGATGTTGGCCGGTTTCACATCGCGATGCACCAGGCCACCGGCGTGCGCGGCGTCGAGGGCGGCGGCGATCTGCTCGACCACCGCGACCGCGCGATCGGGACTCAGCGGCCCGCCCGTGTGCAGCACCGTCCGCAGATCGGTCCCGGGGACCAGGCGCATGTCGATGAACAGCACCCCGTCGATCACGCCCCAGTCGTGGATCGGGATGACGTGCGGTTCGGCCAGCTTGGCCGCCGCCTGGGACTCCCGGCGGAACCGGACCTGATAGGCGGGGTCCTGGGCGAGTTCCTCCGCCAGCAACTTCAGGGCGACTACCCGGTCCTTGCCGGTGTCGTAGGCCTCGTAGACCTCGCCCATCCCGCCTTTGCCCAGCATCGACCGCAACTCGTACGGACCGAACCTGCTCCCCGTCCGTGACCCAGGTGCCTGCACCAGCGTCCGCCTCCCACTTCTCGCATGCCCGAAGACCTGCTCGTCAGAAGGAGGATTCTCCCGGTGTCACCACGCCGTGGTCAAACGCGAACACGATCGCGGCGGCGCGATCACGCAGGTCGAGCTTGCCGAAAATGTGTCCGACGTGGCTTTTCACGGTGACTTCGGAGATGCCGAGCGCGGCGGCGATCTCGCTGTTGACCCGGCCTCGGCCGATCAGTTCGAACACTTCGTACTCGCGTGCGGTGAGTTCGCCGAGCCGGCGATCGGTGCGGGTCCCGGCCGGTTTGACGGTCCGGTAGGCGGTGAGCACCCGGCCGGTGACCGACGGATCGAGCCACGCGCCGCCCGCGGCCACCGTGCGCACCGCGCGGATCAGGTCCTCGGCGGGTGAGTCCTTGAGCAGGAACCCGGCCGCGCCCGCGCGCAGTGCGCCGGAGAGCAATTGGTCGTCGTCGAAGGTGGTGAGGACGAGGACCGGCGGCGCGTCCGGGCGGGCCCGCAGCAACCGTGTCGCATCGATGCCGCCGACCCGCTTCATCCGCAGGTCCATCAGCACCACGTCGGGACGGTCGGCGGCGACGGCGGCCACCACCTCGTCCCCGTCGGCGCACTCGCTGACGGTGAAGCCGTCGCGCCTGCGCAGGATCCGGCGCAACCCGCCGCGCACCAGTTCCTGGTCGTCGACGACCAGTACCGTCACCGGGTTGTCGATCGGCGCCGCGGCCGTCACATGTCCTCCTGGGGCTTGGGCTTGAGCAGACCGGGCAGCATGGCCGTGATCGTGGCGCACGCGCTGGATTTGAGCGGGAACCGCGCGCGCACCGTCCACCCGTCGTCGGCGGCGCCGGCGCTGATCGACCCGCCGAGCAGTTCGGTGCGCTTGCGCATGCCACGCAGACCCATGCCGACATCGCGGCGCGGCGGCGGGCCGAGCGGCAACGCGTTGGTCACCACCAGGGTGGCCGCCTCGGCGGTGACGTCGAGGCACACCGTCGCCGGGGTGCCGGGCGCGTGTTTGGCGACATTGGCCAGCGATTCCTGCCCGATCCGGTACAGCGCGTGCCCGACGGCGCCCTCGATGACGGCCAGGTCGCCGCTGCGGTCGTAGTCGACGGCGAGCCCGGCGCGGCGGAAGTCGCCGACGAGTTCGTCGATGTCGGCGGCGCTGGGCTCGGGGGTGCGCAGCGCGGGGCCGGTGTCGAGCATGCCGACGGTGCGCCGGATGTCGGCCATGGCCTGTCGGCCGAGCCGTTCGGCGTCGACGAGCGCGTCCACCGCCTCGGTGACGTCGTCGTCGGTCTGCAGCGCGCGGCGGGCCGCGGTCAGGTGCAGCAGCGTGATCGAGAGCGAATGCGCGATCACGTCGTGCACCTCGCGCGCGATCCGGCGTCGCTCCTCGTCGGCGGCCTGACCGGCGCGGATCGCCTGGTTCTCACGTTCCTGATAGAGGAAGCGCCGCTGGTATTGCAGCAGTACCCCGACGAAGACACCGAGGATGACGCCGAGGACGTACATCGGCATCCCCTGTAACCGCTCCCCCGAGCCCCACTGCAGATTGCCCGCGAGGTCGAACGCGACCAGTTCGAGGATCGCGACCACGGTGAATCCGACGGTGATCCCGCGCGAGGCGACCGCGGCCACCTCTCCGGCGACGATCACCAGCACGAACGGCGCGAAATCGGCATTGACCGGCTGCACCAGGAACAGCGCGGTCGACAGCAGCGCCGAGCCCTTCAGCAGCGCCGGGTGCGGCTTCACCCCGAAGATCGCGAACAGCGGGATCGGCAGGAAGGCGGCGGCCATCGCGATCAGGGGCAGCGGGCTCGGGAAGTAGGAGTGCCGCTGGATCACGGCCGCGCCGGTGACCACCAGCAGGGCCACATCGGCGCCGATGATCACGGCGGGCGGGTAGTCGTAGGGCAGCGACTCGATGCGTTCGCGCACCGTGTCGAGGAAGCGCCGCACCCCGTCCCGCGGCCGGTCCGCGAGCCGCCGCCAGCGGCTGCGCAGCCCCGCCGGGTTCGCGGGAAGGGCGTGACTCACCTCCATGGGGTAAGGCTAGCCGTCGCGTCCACGGCCCGTCATCGTCCCGTGAACGGGCCCGGTCTCCTACCGGGGTAGGAGAAGAAGTCGGGTCCCGGGCACGACGCTTCCGGGGCGGCGCGACCGTAGCGTTGGCGGTACCGCTCACGGAAGGTGAAGCCCATGACCTGGACCGATCAGCATCGACGCACCGAGATCGTGCACACCGTGCTCGCCAGGGCAGCGATCGACCCGAACGACCCCGCCCTGTTCACCGAGCTCCCCGAGGTGGATCGTCTCTTCGGCGGCACCGACGGACTTCTGCAGGCCCTGACCTACCGCTGGAACAATCACCTGCGCGCCAAGCTCGAACAGGCCGAGATCGAGGGACATTCCGCGGTCGAGGCCTATCTGGAACTGGCCGCCGAGCAACCCGCGCTCCGGGCAATTCTCGACGCGCACGCGGCGACCGTGCAGACTACCCGTACCCGCGCCTTCGCGCGCTGACTTTCCCGACAACCGAAAACCCCTGGGGGACACGACATGCCGGACAACGATTCGCCGCAACCGCCGATGCTGGAGCTGACGCGGGTGGTCAAGCAGTACCACGTCGGCGATCAGCGGGTGCGCGCGCTCGACGAGGTGAGCATGCGCATCGAGGCAGGCCAGTTCACCTCGATCATCGGGCCCTCCGGCTCGGGCAAGAGCACCCTGCTGCATCTGCTCGGGGCGCTCGATCGCCCCGACGAGGGCTCGATCCGCTTCCGCGGCACCGAGATCGGCGATCTCGACGAGGACGCGCAGGCCGCGTTCCGGCTGCAGCAGGTGGGTTTCGTCTTCCAGTTCTTCAACCTGCTGCCGACACTGTCGGCCTGGGAGAACGTGGCGGTACCGAAGCTGCTGGACGGCACCGGGTTACGCAAGGCCAAGCCGCGCGCACTGGAACTGCTCGAGCTCGTCGGTCTGGGTGATCGCGCCCAGCACCGGCCCGCGGAGCTGTCCGGCGGGCAGATGCAGCGGGTCGCGGTGGCGCGCGCGCTGATCATGGATCCGCCGCTGATCCTGGCCGACGAGCCCACCGGCAACCTGGACTCCAAGACCGGCGCGTCGATCCTGGATCTGCTGAGCGCGATCACCGCGCAGGGCAATTCGGTGGTGATGGTGACCCACGACATGGGCGCGGTCGCGCACTGCGACCGGGTGATCACCCTGCACGACGGCCGCATCGACGCCGACGACATCGTGCCCGCCCGGGTGGACGCATGATCGCCGCGTTCTGGGATCGCCTGCGGCTGTTCAACATCGGGGAGCTGGTCCGCCATCCCGGCCGCACCTTCATGTCGACGGCGGTGATGTCGGTGTCGGCGGCGCTGCTGGTCGCCGTGCTCAGCATCTCCGGCTCGGTCACCGGGTCGGTCGACAAGCTCACCCAGGGCCTGGCCGGCGACGGCGTCCTGGAGATCACCGGCATCACCGACGCCGGGTTCGAGCAGTCGCTGCTCACCCGGATCGCCGCGACGCCCGGCGTGACCACCGCGGTTCCGATGCTGCGCAGCACCCTCGGCGCCGGACCTGACCGGGCCCTGCTGATCGGTGCCGACGCCACTATCGCCGCCCTGGGCAGCGATCTGGCCGCGCCGATGTCGAAGTACACGAACAAGCTGCTCACCACTCCCAAGGGCGTGCTGGTCGGCGCGGCGATGGGGCTGAAGGAAGGCGACAGCGTCCCGATCGGCTGGGGCAGCGCGACCGTCGCGGGCGTGCTCGACGACGAGGCGAGCAACCGGCTCAACGGCGGCCATCTGGTCGCCGCCCCGCTGCCGCTGGCCCAGCTGCTGCTCGATCGGGTCGACAAGCTGGACTCGGTGCAGATCATCGCCGCGCCCGGCACCGATATCGGGAAACTGCGCGCCGACCTCACGGCGGTGGTCGACGGCCGCGCGGTGGTCGCCGAGCCGAGCCTGCGGACCGCGCAGGCGGGCGGCGCGATCCAGATCATGCGGTACTCCACGCTGATGTCCTCGGCGGCGGCGCTGATGGTCTCGGCGTTCCTGATCTACAACGCGATGAGTATGGCGGTGGCCCAGCGCAGGCCGACGCTGTCGCTGCTGCGCGCGATCGGCAGTCAGCGCGGTCCGATGGTGCGCGATCTGCTCGTCGAGGCGGCGCTGCTCGGACTCATCGGCGGGGCCATCGGCGCCGCGGTCGGTGCCGCGATGGGCCGGTTCGCGATCGGGCGTCTGCCCGCGGCGATCGTCCAGTCGGTGGAGGCCCGCACCGAGTTCATGGTGCCGAATTACGCGGTGCCCGTCGCCATCGCGGCCTGCGTCATCGCCACCGTGCTGGCGGCGGCGATCGCGGCGCGGCAGGTGTACAAGGTCGCGCCCGTCGAGGCGCTCGCCCCGGTGGAGGCCACCGTCGGCGCGTCGTCGAGCAAGCCGCTGCGCTGGGCGGCCCTGCTCGGCGGCCTCGGCTTCGCCGGCGCGGCGGTGACCCTGGCCGCGCTCGATCTCGGCCGGGTGTCGCTCGCCTCGATCTCGACCTCCTTCGCCGCGGCCGTGCTGCTGTGTTTCGCCGCGACCGGCCCGATCGTGCGCGCCGCGGC
>NZ_JBCGFB010000211.1:0-763 GCF_038752175.1 Nocardia sp. No.11
TCTCGGCCGCCACCTCCGCGGCGACCGTGCCCGCGACGACCGCCGCGGCACCCGCCATGGCGAGCCTCGGCGCCGTCGGCGCCGCGGCCGGTGTGGCCACCACGTCGGCCGGTCTCGGCAACGTCTCGCTCAGCAACGGTCAGCTGAAGCTGCCCGAGGGCTGGGGTGCTCCGGCGGCCAACGCGCCCGCCGCCGCCCCCGCGGTCACCGAGTCGGTCGTCACCCGTGCGGAGGGCGCACCGGTGCGCAACGCGAACACCGCCGGCAACCCGCTGCTGGGCAACCGCGCCAACGGCGAGGACGACGACGAGCACAACGGCGTCGACTACGGCCGCTCGGACGAGGCGTTCACCGACGGCCGGTACACGGCCGAAGGTGTGATCGGCGGCGACCTCGCCGGATCGGCCAAGTGACGGTGCTCGGGGGGAGTAGCGGGGGATCGTTGCTGGAGGCCGTCGTGCTATCGCTCGACGACATGCAGTTCCTCTTGGAGAAGCTGCAATTCGACGAGATGCCCGTGGTGCTCGACGCCATGGGCCGCTACGACAACATCTCGACGCACGACGCCGCCATGAAGGCGGCCGAAGCCGCTCTCACCGAGCGTGAACTGCTGTTCGGTGACGTGGTTCAGACCGAGCTGGCGGAGCGCCTGCGGGTGCTCTACCGGCCGCAGTGGATCATCGCGCTGCGCTGGGTGGTCCAGGGCCACGTCAACCGGTTCTGCCTCGCGCAGGGCGACGACCGCGCGGTCGTCGCCCTGCGC
>NZ_JBCGFB010000211.1:837-5346 GCF_038752175.1 Nocardia sp. No.11
CGCGCAGGGCGACGACCGCGCGGTCGTCGCCCTGCGCGGGCCGGAGTCCTATGTCATCGACGACGCGGGCTTGGACCTGCCCGGCGCGGTCCTGCAGGCGCTGGGCAAGTCCGAACCGCTCGAGCTGTACGGAATGAACGCGCCCACCGAGGAACTCGCGCCGATCTTCGGCGATACCGGTGACGTCGCGGCCACCACGGAGCGGCTGAGCAAGATCGGCAAGCCCGCCACCGACGCCCAGACCCTGGCCTCGGCGCTGGTGGAGATCCACTCCTACGCCGAGATCATCGGCGTCGCCTACGGTGACGGCACGCGCGACATCCAGGACAACCACATCGCCGTGTTCAACACGCGCGCTGGCAGATTCATCATCACCGCCAGCGTGGCCGACGACGGCGTGAAGTGGTCGTCGATCGCCACGGGTACCAACGCGCGCCTGCGCACGGCGGTGGCCGATCTCATCGAGTCGCTGCCGATCCGCACCGAGTTCCCGACCGCGACGGCCGACAACCCGGCCTGATCAGCCCATCGGGTCGTCGGCCGTGGGCTCGGCCTCGAGCGCGAACGGTGGCGTGAACCTGCCCCAGCGCAGGCACTCCCAGCCGCCGTTCGCGGTGGGGAGCAGTTCGATGGTCTCGGTGTTGTCGAGGTGGTTGTTCGTCGTGAACGGCGGCGCCACCCCGGCCAGCGTCATCGCGACCAGGCGCATGGCGGCGCCGTGGTTCACCACGATCACGTCGCCGTCGGCGTCCTCGGTCAGGAATTCCTCGCGGAGTCCGGTGAGGATCGGCACGATCCGGTCGATCACCTCACGACCGGATTCGCCGCCGGGTGCCCTGGTGTCGAGATCGCCCCGGTGCCAGCCCCGGTAGATCTCCTGGAAGAACTCGTGCGCCGCCTGATCCGAGCGGCCGTGCAACTCGCCGACCTGCACCTCGTAGAGCCCGTCGAGGACGTGCGCGGGCGCACCGGTGGCCGCCTCGATGTAGCTCGCCGTCTGCCGGGCCCGCAGCGCCTCCGACGACACCAGCACCTGCGGCGCCCGTTCCAAACCGGCGCCGAAGGCTTTCGCCTGGGCCACACCACGTTCGGTGAGCGGGAGACCGGGCACCTGGGTGTCCAGGATCTTCGCGACGTTGCCCTCGGTCTCGCCGTGCCGCACCAGCACCAGCTTCGCGGGTGTACTCATAGGTCAGCGACCCCCTTTCGCAATTGCGTCAACCATTCTGCGGCAGGTTCGTCCGACGGGGGCGGTGTTCCGACTGCCGCGTACGCGGGCCACGAGCCGAGATACCGGACCCGCGCCGTGCGATGCAGTGCCTTCAAGGTCTCCGCGACCGCCGGATCGTCGATATGGCCGACGCAGTCGAGGTAGAAGCGGTAGGTGCCCATCGCGGTCCGGGTGGGTCGCGACTCGATGCGGGTCAGATCGACACCGCGGGTGGCGAATTCGGCGAACGCGCGCATGAGCGAGCCGGGTTCGTTCGGGAGTTCGAGCACGATGGACGTGCGATCGGCGCCGGTGGCGTGCGGGGCGACCCCGGGTTCGGTCACCAGGACGAAGCGGGTGATCGCCTGTTCGTGGTCGGCGACCCCGGCGGCCAGCGTGGCCAATCCGAGCCGCTCCCCCGCCAGCGCCGTCGACACCGCGGCGTCGGCGACGCCCGCCGCGACGTCCTCGGCCGCCGCCGCGTTGGAGGCCGAGGTGAACGGTTGCGCCTCGGGCATGTTCCGGGCCACCCACTGCCTGACCTGCGCGCCCGCGACCGGGTAGGCGGCCAGCGTGCGCACCTGCGCGAGCGTGGTGCCGGGCCGGGCGAGGATCGTGAAACTCACCTCGAGCTCGGTCTCGGCGACGATCTGCAGCCGCGGTCCGAGGGCGAGGGAATCCAGTGTCGCCGGGATCGACCCCTCGACGGAGCTCTCGATCGGCACGACCGCGCCGTCGACGTCACCGGAGCGGATCAGATCCAGCGCCGCGCCCTGACTCGGCGCGGCGACTCGCTCGACGGGACTGTCGAAGGCCCCCGAGTTCTCGAACTTCGCCAGAGCCATCTCGGTGAACGTCCCGGACGGTCCGAAATACGCAATACGCGGCACACAGAAAGATTAGCTGGATCGTTGTCCGAAGTCGGCCCCGCTCAGGAATCCAGCACCCGGAGCGCGTCCCGGATCGCCTGCTCATCGTCGGTTTCGATGGCCAGCAGAACAGTGCGGGTGGCTTCGATGGCCGGGGGCTTGAGCGCCGTCAGGAAATCCAGGTCGGGGGTGCTGAGGGCGGTCGGGATGTCCTCACCGCAGAGGGCCGCGACGGTGCCCGCGACGATGGCGACCGCACGGGGCGCGCTGGTGGTGCGGGCGACGAAACCATGGTCGGCGTGCGCGATCCGGACCAGGAAGGCGGCCAGTTCGGCGTCGGGGACGTCGATGTCGACGACCTCGGCGGTGGCCGGCGCGCTGCCCAGCGGGCGGACCAGGCCCGCCACCAGACTGCGGCGGGCGGGGGTCGAGAGCGTGACCAGCACGGGTTCGGCGGAGGTCGGGTGGTCGTCGCCGTGGTCGTCGTGCGTCATCAGACCACCGTAGAGCCGATTCGTTCGGCGATTCGCCGGGGTGTCCCCTTGCGCGAAGTCGCGCGGTAACTTAGCTTAGGTTTACCTAATCAACAGTTCGCGGAGGTTGTCATGTCGAGCCCCACCACGATCCTCGCGCCGACGACCGCCGAGCGCGTGCGCAGCGCGTGCGCCCACGCGGAGACGGCGATGCTCGCGCTGCCCGGCATCGATCCGGTGCCGACCTCGCTGCATCACCTGCGTCGCTGTGGTGACGCGGTGATCGCGGTACCCGCCACCTCGCTCGCGGCGGCGCTGGCCGCGACCGCGAACGAGACCTCGGCGGTGCTCGAGCTCACCGATCACGCGCCGCTGCCGCTGCGCGAACCGGTCCGGGCGCTGGTGTGGCTGCGCGGGTGGGTGCGGCAGGTGCCGATGCAGGCCCAGCGCACGCTCGCGGTCGAGATCGCCAAGGAATACCCGCATCCGGGGCTGCTCGACGTCGGACACGGCGTCACGCTGCTGCGCGTGGTGGTGAACTCGGCCGTGCTGGCCGACACCTCCGGCGCGGAATCGGTCGACCACGCCGACCTGCGCGCGGCCAGCGCCGACCCGTTCTGCAAACTGGAGAGCGCCTGGCTACAGCACATGGCCGAGGACCACGCCGATATCGTCGCCCAGCTCGCGCGCCACCTGCCGACCCGGCTACGCGGCGGCCTGGTGCATCCGCTGGCCATCGACCGCTACGGCCTGACCCTGCGGGTGGAGAGCAACGAGGGCGACCACGACGTGCGCCTGCCCTTCGCCACGCCCGCCGACGACGTCGCCGCGCTGAGCAAGGCGGTGCGCATCCTGGCCGGCTGCCCCTTTCTGAACGGCCTGCGCCGCATCTGAATCCGGTCGCGGCGCGACGCGCCCCGGCCACCGGGGCTGCCTACACTGCGCGACATGCGCGTCGATCCTCCTGACATCACGCTCAGCGAGCGGGAACGGTTCGGTCTCCGAGTCGAGATCACCGTCGTCCTGCTCGTCACCTTCGGGCTGAGCGGGATCAGCGCGGGCCTGGCCCTGCTGGATTCGGCGCTGGCGCCCGGCGGGGTCGGCGGGCGCACGGTGGCGTTGAACGCCTCGCGCTCGGACAACTCGATTCTCGACCTGCTGTTCCAGCTGGTCGGAATCACCCGGCTGCTCGCGTGGGCGGCGCTGGGCCTGTACCTGTTGTGGCGCAGCGGGATCGGACCGCGACTGATCGGGCTGGCCAGGATTCGCCGCACCGATGTGCTGCACGGCCTGATCCTGGCGGCGGTGATCGGCCTGCCCGGACTGGCGCTGTATCTGATCGCGCACGCGCTCGGGGTGAGCGTGACCATCGTGCCGAGTTCGCTGACCGAGCACTGGTGGCGGCTGCCGGTACTGATCCTGTCGGCGTGCGCGAACGCGGTGGCCGAGGAAGTGCTCGTGGTGGCCTACCTGATCACCCGGCTGCGCAAGCTCGGCTGGTCGGAGAACCGGTCACTGGCCGCCTCCGCGCTGCTGCGTGGCAGCTATCACCTGTACCAGGGCCTGGGCGGCGGGCTCGGCAACATCGTGATGGGCGTGATCTTCGGACGCTACTGGCAGCGCACGAATCGGCTGTGGCCGCTGATCCTGGCGCACGCGACGATCGATGCGGTCGCCTACCTGGGCTACACCGTGCTGCGCGGCCGCGTCGGCTGGCTGCCGTGAGCGGCGTGTCACGGCGAGTCTCGCCACATCACCGCGTTTCCCGCTAACGCGGGCACCCGAGCGGGGTATCCAGTAGAGACCGAGCGCGCACAACCCACCCGCGCCCCCGACGATCAGTAGAGTTCGACAGTGATGAACGGCGACGATCCCCGCGATGACCCGCGTAGGCGCCGGGTGCCGCCGCCTCCAGGCCGCCCCGGTGGACCTGCCGTGCCGCCGCCCGCGGGCCGCG
>NZ_JBCGFB010000212.1:0-5310 GCF_038752175.1 Nocardia sp. No.11
TCGGCACGAAGGCCGCGCCGCCGAGCGTCACGGCGGGCGGTGCGGGGACCAGCGCGGTGCCGAGCGCGAGATCGGCGTGCGCGCGTTCGACCGCGGCCAGCACCTCGGCGCGGTCGAGGACGGCGGCCACATCGGAATGCGACAGGATCAGAGTCAACGCGGGTGCTCCTCGAAAGCGGGGACGGGTCAGGACGTTCGGGCGAAGGCGACGGTCAGGTCGCGCGGCGAGCGGCTGTTGCCGACCAGGCCGCTGACGGCGACGATCGCGATCAGGTAGGGCAGCATCACCAGCAGGGCGAACGGCACGTCGACGCCCAGCGCGGGCAGCGCGAACTGCAGTGCCTGCGCGAGGCCGAAGAACACCGACGCCCAGATCACCCCGAGCGCGCGCCACCGGCCCGCGATCACCGCGACCACGGCGAGATAGCCGATGCCGCCGGTCATGTTGTCGCTGAACGAATGCACCTCCGACAACGCCAGCTGGGCACCGCCCAGGCCGGCGGCGACCGAGGCCAGCAGCACGCATCCGTAGCGGACGGCCCGCACGGACAGGCCGGTGCGGTCGGCGGCGACGGCGTCCTCGCCGATGGCGTCGACGACCAAGCCGAGCTTGGTGCGCCGGGAGAACACGATCGCGAGGACGGCGACGACGGCGATGCACAGGTAGCCGAGCGCGGTCTGGCCGAACAGGGCGGGACCGATCACCGGGATCCGGTGCAGCAGCGGAATCGCCAGCGGGTCGAAGCCGGGGACGGCGTGCCCCTTGCCGTCGGCCAGCAGCAGCCGCGCGCCGTAGGTGGTCGCGCCCAGGGCCAGCGCGTTGGCGGCGATGCCGACGACGATCTGGTCGGCCCGCAGGCCGATGCTCCAGACCGCTTGCAGCACACCGAAGATCAGCGCGGCGATCACGGCGGTGAGCGCGCCGAGCACCGGCGAACCGGTGGTGACGGCACCCAGCACACCGGCGAAGGCGCCGGTCAGCATCATCGCCTCCAGGCTCAGATTGAGCACGCCCGCGCGTTCGCTGACCAGTTCGCCGCTGGCGGCGACCAGGATGGGCAGGGTGAAACCGATACCGCTGGTGGCGATGTCGGTGACCGTGTCGAGGCTCATCGCGGCGCTCCTGCCAGGTCGGTGGAATCGGCGGTGTCGATCGGGGAAACCGTCGGTGGCGAAGCGGGTTCGGACCTGCGCCACGATCGGGTCCACAGCGCCGCGCCCGCGATGAACACGATCATCAGCGACTCGACGACCGAGATGGTCGAGGCGGGCACGTTCGCCGCCAGCTGCAGATTGATCCCGCCGGAGACGAGGAAGCCGAGCAGCAGCGAGACGGCGACGACGGCCGACAGCGAGCCACGGGCCAGCAGGCCGACCACCAGGCCGGAGAAGCCGTACCCGGAGGAGAAGCCCT
Organism: Nocardia sp. No.11; assembly: GCF_038752175.1. NCBI lineage: Bacteria > Bacillati > Actinomycetota > Actinomycetes > Mycobacteriales > Nocardiaceae > Nocardia > Nocardia sp. No.11. Next base: position 1,415 of record NZ_JBCGFB010000212.1, read on the forward strand.
CGGCGAGCACGAACGGCGCGGTGGCGACGAGCAATCCGCCCGCGACGCCGGCGAACGCGCCCGCGGCCGACAGGCTCAGGAAGCGCAGTCGCTGTACCGGCAAGCCGAGCCGGGCCGCCGCGTCGGGGTTGAGCCCGACCGCCCGCAGCCGGGTGCCGAGCGCGCTGTGGCGCACCAGGATCGCCGTGCCGACCGCCGCAGCCACCGCGATCCACAGGGCGATCGTCGCGGGGGAGCGCTCGATGCCGAGCAGCGGCAGATGCGCCGCCGGGGTGAGCGGTTCGGATTGCGGCAGCGTCTCCGAGGACGTCACCGGCTGGCGCAGCAGCGCGGGTTCGTGCACCACCAGCAGCACCAGCGCCAGGCCGACGAAGTTGAGCAGCAGCGTGGTGATGATCTCGCTGGTGCCGCGCCGGACCCGCAGGTACGCCGCGATGGCCGCCCACAGCCAGCCCGCCGCCCCCGCACCCACGATGACCGCGGGCAGGGTGATCGCGGCGGGCGCGCCGGTGAGAGTGGTGCCGATCGCGGTGGCGGCGATGCCGCCCGCGCAGATCTGACCCTCCCCACCCACATTCACCAGTCCGGCCCGGTGCGCGATGGTGAAGCCGACCGCCACCAGCATCAGGGTCGCCGCCACATTGAGCGAGGCCCCGATCGCGTAGTCGCTGCCGAACATGCCCTCCCACAGGGCGGTCATCGTCGCCGCGGGCGCGGCACCGGCCGCGGCGGCCAGAAGCAGTCCGATGACCCCGGCGGCCAGCATCGCCGCCACGGCCACGACGAGCGGTTGATGCGCCCACCGGCGCAGGGGGATTCGGTTCGCGAGCGGAGCGATCATGCCGCGACTCCCATCATGAGTTCGCTGATCTGCTGGGCCGCCGTCGGATCGGCGGTCTCGACCGGACCGGCGAGCGCGCCGCGATAGGCGACGAAGACCCGGTCGCACAGGGCGAGCAGCTCGGGCACCTCGCTGGACACCACGAGCACCCCGCAGCCGTCGGCGGCGGCGCGGCGCAGCTGGGTCAGCACGAAATCGACCGCGCCGATATCCAATCCGCGCGTCGGCTGGGCGGCCACCAGACAGCGCAGGTTCGCGGTGGACAGCTCCCGGGCGAGCACCACCTTCTGCTGATTGCCGCCCGAGAGCGAGCCCATCGGTACCCACGGCCCCGCCGCCCGCACGTCGAACCGCTCGAGTTCGGCCTGCGCGGCCCGGCCCATGGCGCGTTTGTCGAGCAGGCCGAACCGGCGGAACCGGCCGAGCTGCCCGAGGAACAGATTCTCGGCGATCGTCATGTCGGCGACCATCGCGTCGCGGTGCCGGTCCTCGGGGACCACCCCGAGCCCGAGCCCGGTGCGGGTGGCCGGACGCGCCGCGGTGATGTCGGTGCCGTCGAGGGTGACGGTGCCGCCGGTGACCGCGGCACCGCCCGCCAGCACGGTGACGAGTTCGCTCTGCCCGTTGCCTTCCACACCGGCGATGCCGACGATCTCGCCCGGCCGCACCGCGAGCCGGACCTCGTCGAGCGCGACGCTGCCGTCGGGGCGTCGCGCGCTGACGCGGTCGACCGCGAGCACCGGGGCGGTATCGCCGAGCTCGGTCGCCGCGCGCGCCACCGGTTCGGTCGCCGTGTCCAGGCCGAGCGTGGCGGCCACGGTCGGGTCCAGATCGGCGGCGGTGCGTCCGACCATGGCGGTGAGCAGTTGCGCGATACCGGTGTTCGACATCCGCCCGCCCCCGGCCACCGTGCCGCGGCGCAGCACGGTCGCGGCGTCGGCGACCCGGGCGACCTCGCCGAGCTTGTGGGTCACCAGGACCACGGCCTTGCCGTCGGCGGCGACGGCGCGGCAGGTGTCGATCAGCGCATCGATCTCGGCCGGATCGAGCACGCCGGTCGGTTCGTCGAGCAGGATCAGCGACGGATCGCGCAGCAGCGCTTTGACGATCTCGACCTTCTGTCGCGCGCCGACCGGCATGGTCGCCACCCGCTGGTCGAGATCGACGCGCAGCCGGTAGCGGCGGGCGATCTCGTCGAGCCGGTCGGTCAGCTCCGCCCGGCGCATCCGCACGCCCCGCTGGGTGAGCAGCAGGTTCTCGGCGACGGTCATGGTGGTGACCAGGCTGAAGTGCTGGTGGACCATGGCCACGCCCGCGGCCATCGCGGCGGCGGGGGAGTCGGGCCGGAACTCGGTGCCGCCCAGCGTCATCCGGCCCGTGTCGGGCCGGTAGCCGCCGAAGACCAGGTTGCACAGCGTCGACTTGCCCGCGCCGTTCTCGCCGAGAACGCAATGGACGGTGCCGGATTCGACGGTGACGTCCACATCGTGCAGGGCCTGCACGTCACCGAAGCTCTTACCCAATCCCTGCAGGGTCAGTGCGGAAGCGCTCATCGGATCAGTACGGCTCGACCGCGCCGGTGGACAGGGCCGTCTTCGCCTTGGCGAGCGCGTCGGCGACGGCCGCGTCCTTGCTGCACAGCACGAAATCGGTGCCGTGGTTGGGCGAGGTGAGCCCGAAGCGGACATTCTCGGCCTTCCAGGAATTGTCCAGCGCGGCGTTCACGGCATACTCGACCTCGGCGCCGATGTCGGTGTGCACGTAGCCCAGGTAGACCGGATTGGTGCAGTCGCCGGGGATCGGGCCGCCGACCATGGCCGCGCCGGATTGGGTCGCGGCCTGCTCCATGCCCGCCTTGCCGAGGTTGACGATCTGGCCCAGCGCGCCCGCGCCGGCGCCGTAGTCGGCCAAGGCGGCCTGCTTGGCCTTGGCCGGATCGTTGAAGTCGCCGACGTACTGCGGGGTGAGCACCTTCACGTCGGGCTTGGCGAACCGGGCGCCGTTGCCGAAGGCGTTGGCGGCGTTGACGATCGCGGGCAGTTCGACGCCGCCGACGAAGGCGACCGCACCGGTCTTCGCGCCCGCCGCCGAGACCGCGCCGCTGAGGAATTCGGCCTCGGCCTGCTGCGGGTCGTAGTAGGCGAGGTTGGCCATCGGCGCGGCGTCGGCGGGACCGCCGATCTCGACGAACTTCACATGCGGGAACTGGGGGGCGACCTTGCGCACATCGGCGTCGGTCTGGCCGCCGAGGGAGATCACCAGGTCGTTGGTGGAAGCGAAGCGGACCAGGGCCTGCTGGTAGTCGCTGGCGGCGACCTGTTCGACCTTGCTCAGTTCCACCTTGTCGCCGAGTTTGTCGGCGATGCGCTGGTACCCGAGATACCCCGACTGCATGAAGCCGGTGTCCGACAGCGAGCCGGGGAAGAACACGCCGACCTTGAGCTTGCCGCCCGAAGCAGCGGAATCGGAGGATCCGCAGGCCGACAGCAGGGCGGCGGCGGCGAGAGCGGCCGAGCCGAAGGCGATCGCGCGCCGAGTGGACTTGTGCACGGGGTACTCCTTGATCGAACGAACCGCTCACTTAGCGGTATACCGTTAAGTGTCAGCTTCGTGCCCGCAGATGACGGGCGGATTACCGAAACGTAAGAAACGGTCGCCGGTGGCCCGCGGTACTACCGTGGTGGACGTGCAGGCGCGGAAGGATGGTGCGGTGGCGGAGGAACCTGCGAAGAAATCGCTGCGGGATCGGGCCTACGAGGAGCTGCGCGACCGGATCATCGACCTGCGACTGAGCCCCGGTCAGCGGCTGGTCGAACGCGATCTCGCGACCGAATTGGCGATCTCCCGGATTCCGCTGCGCGAGGCGTTGCAGATGCTCGAGCGCGAGGGGCTGGTCGTCATCGTGCCGCGGCAGGGGGCCATCGTCGCGCCCTTCACCGTGACCGATGTGCGCGATCTGTTCGACGTCCGCGAGAGCCTGGAGGTCCTCGCGGCCCGCCTGGCCGCCGAACGCGCCGCCCCCGCCGACCACGCCGCGCTGCGCGACCAGCTCGAC
>NZ_JBCGFB010000213.1:0-5084 GCF_038752175.1 Nocardia sp. No.11
CCGCAGCACCCCGGCGTCGAGGGTGGCCATCAGCCCGCCGCCGGCGCGAACGCCGCCCCGCCGGCGGTGACCGCTTCGGTGACCGCGGCGTCGAAGCGCAGGTCGAAGCCGTCGGAGGCCCTGATCTTCTTCGGCAGCTCGCCGACGGCGTCGATCGCGTCGATGGTGGTCTGCTGCCGGGCGACCAGCTGCTGGTCCAGGTGCGGGAAGGTGTAGGTGCCCAGCGATTCGACGATCCGCTCGGCGTCGTCGGCACTGACCTTCTGACTGTCGACGTAGTACTTGGTCGCCCACTCCTCGCGGTGGGTGTTGGTCCAGTGCCAGGCCCGGACGAACGCGCCGACGAGGGCGCGGGTGGCGGCGGCCTTGGCCGGGTCCTGGACGACGGCGCGGCGCGCGTAGAGGTAGGCCAGGCCGCTGTAGATCCCGGTCGTCTCCGAATCGGGGATCACCGAGGCGCCCTGGGTGCGCAGCAGCCGGGTGACGTTGGGCTCGATCAGCGGCGCCACGTCGACCTGACCGGTGCGCACGGCATCGAGGAACTCCGCGAGCTGCAGCCGGACCAGTTGCACGTCGGTGGGCTTCAGCCCCGCCTTGGTGAGCGCCTTGAGCACGGCCGCCTGCTGCGCGGTGCCCTCGGCATAGGCGATCTTCTTGCCCTTCAGGTCGGCGAGCTTGCTGATCGAACGGCCCGGCGCGACAGCCAGTTTCAACGCCTGCGGGTTGGTCTGATACGAACCGACGATCGGCACGTCCTGACCGGCGGCCAGCGCGTGGATCGGCGGCACGTCGCCGACCTGACCCACATCGGCGGCACCGGCCCGGAAGGCCTCGAGAATGGCCGGGCCACCGACGAAGTTGGCGAATTCGATCTTGAACGGCAGCTTGTCCAGCTCACCGGACAGCCGCAGCGCGGATTGCAGCCGCTCCTGCTGGTCGGCCACGACGAGCGTGGTGCCCGCGGGAACCTCGGTCGGCAGGGGCGCGTCCGGGGTGCCGACCGGTGCGTCGCTGCCGTTCGAGCATCCGCTCAGGCCGAGCGTCGCAACGGTGGCCACCGCGACAAGCGCGGCGGTGGCACGGCCTCGCAGGCCGGGCAGGAACGTATTCGGTCGGTGCATAGAGGGATTGAATCAATCCGGGGTTTTCCCGAATAGCATTAGCCTTAGCGTGATTGGAACACCGGTCTACCGGCCGGTCCCCCGGTAAACCGCTGGCACCGGGTGCCACGCTAGAGTTCGGTCGTCATCCCCGGCGGGTGCGGGAATCCGGTGCAACTCCGGAACGGTCGCGCCACTGTGATCGCCTCGCGGCGAAAGTCAGACCTCCCTCGCCGGGCACCCTCTGAAAGGGCCGCGCCTTGCCTCTGGAGATACCGCGATGATCCGTGCCCGGACATCGCTCGCGTTCCCCCTGCTCGGGACGCTGTTGCTGGCCGCCATGATCGGCGCGACCGGCTTCGGCGCCGAGATCGTCCCCGTGTCCGCGGTGCTCGACACCCTGGGCTCCCGCCTGACCGGGACCACACCCACCGATCTCGGCATCGACACCATCGTCTGGCAGCTCCGGGTGCCCCGCACGGTCCTGGCCGCCGTGGTCGGCGCCGGTCTCGCGCTGGCGGGCGCGGCGATGCAGACCCTGGTCCGCAATCCCCTCGCCGATCCCTACCTGCTCGGCGTCTCCTCCGGCGCGGGCGTGGGCGCGGCCGCGGTGATCACCTCGGGCCTGTTCGCGGGCGCGGGCATCTGGGCGCTGTCGGGCGGCGCGCTGGCCGGCGCGTTCGGCGCGGCGACGCTCGTCGTGCTCGTCGCCTTCGCCCAGGGCGGACTGACCCCGCTGCGGCTGGTCCTCACCGGCACCGTGCTCGGCTCGGCCTTCGCCGCGTTCAGCAGCTATCTGGTCTTCCGCAGTACCGATCCCGCCGCCGCGCAGTCGGTGTTGTTCTGGCTGCTCGGGAGCCTGGCCGGGGCGGACTGGACGACACTCGCGCTGCCGCTGGTCGTCGTGCTCCTCGCGGGTGGTGTCCTGCTGTCCATCGCCGGCTGGCTCGACGCGCTCACCCTCGGCGCGACCACCGCGTCCTCGATCGGTGTCCCGGTGAAGGAACTGCGCCTCGGATTGTTCGTGCTGCTGGCGGTTCTCGTCGGTGTGCTGGTGGCGGTGTCGGGCGGGATCGGCTTCGTCGGCCTCGTCGTTCCCCATGCCGCGCGCATGATCGTCGGCCCACGCCACCGCGACCTCCTCCCCGCGTGTGCCCTGTGCGGCGCGCTGTTCCTCGTGATCGCCGATGCCGCGACCCGGGTCCTGGTGCGCCCCACCGAGATCCCCGTCGGCGTCCTCACCGGCTTGATCGGTGCCCCCACCTTCCTGCTCCTGATGGGCCGCAGGCGCTACCGGTTCGGCGCGTCATGACCACGCACGAACACCCCGCTCCCCGTTCGGCGCCGTGCGCCGGCACCGAGCCGGACGAGCAGGGTGCCCCCTCGGCCGATTCCGCCGATGCGCATCGCGACGACAACCGGTCCGACGCACGCACCGCGGCCGACGATCCCGGCGAAGCCCGCGACCACATCCCTCGAACGGTGACCGACGATCTCCTCGGCGACGGGGTGCGCGGCACAGAGCACGGTGGCGCCGACACCCCCGAATCCCCCGCGAGGGTCGACAGCGCGGCCCGCCTCGACCCCGCGCCGCCCGCAGCGGTGCGAGCATTCGAACTGACGTGCGCCGTCGGACGGCGGAACATCGTTGTCGGCGTGGACTTCTCGATCGCGCCCGGCGAGACAATCGGCATCGTCGGCCCCAACGGCAGCGGCAAGACGACGCTGCTGCGAACGCTGGCCGGTATCGGCAAGCCCGCGCGCGGCCGCGTGCTCGTCGAGGGCCGAGTGCTGCACGAGCTGCGACCACGACAGCGGGCGACCGCGGTGGCACTGGTGGCCCAGGACGAGAGCCCGCCCGCCGACATGCTCGTCGGCGAAGTGGTCGCACTGGGCTTGACACCCTACTTGCCGCCGTGGGGTCTCGGCGCGCCGCGCGAGCGGCAGCAGGTGCTGGAAGCACTGGCGGCAGTCGACCTTTCGGGTTTCGCCGACCGCCCGGTGCACCGGTTGTCGGGTGGCGAGCGGCAGCGGGTGCTGCTGGCCAGAGCCCTGCTCCAGGACACCCCGGTCCTGTTGCTGGACGAGCCGACCAACCACCTCGATGTCACCCATCAACTCGAGCTCCTCGGCCTGGTCCGTGGACTGCGCCGCACCGTCGTCGCGGCCCTGCACGATCTGTCGCTGGCCGACCGCTACTGCGATCGGATCATCGTGCTGCACAACGGCATCGCCCGCCCACCGGCACCGCCCGCCGAGGCACTGACCCCCGACGTCGTCGCCGAGGTGTTCGGCGTGGACGCCACCCGGGTCCGGCACCCGGTCACCGGCGAGGACCATCTGTTGATCACCCCGCGAAAGGCGCGCTGATGAAGAACACCGGCCGAATCCTGGCCACCACCGCCCTCGCCGCCGTCCTGGCGGCCTGCACCGGCACCTCGGCGGACACCGCGTCGACCATCACGGTGCGCAACTGCGGCAAGGACACCCGTTTCCCCGCACCCGCCCAACGGCTGTTTGTCAACGACGGCAACCTCGTCTCGATGGTCCTGGCGCTCGGCGCCCAGGACCAGGTGGCCGCCGTGTCGAGCATCCAGCGCGACGCCGACACCCTGCGCAGGCACTACGGTGCGGCCGTCGTCGACGGGCTGACCTCGGTCGCCCCCGAGTACCCGTCGCGCGAAACCGTCCTCGCCCAGCGCCCGGACGTCATGGTCGCCGGCTGGAGCTACGGCTACGACGAGGCGAGCAACCTCACCCCCGCCTCCCTCCAGAAGGACGGGGTGGCGGCCTACGTCCTCACCGAGAGCTGCCGCCAGCAGGACGGCGCTGCCGCACGCGGCACCGTCGAACCCTGGACCGCCCTGCGCACCGATCTCACCGATCTGGGCGCGATCACCGGTCGCACCGACCGCGCGGCCGAGGTCACCGCCGACCTCGATCGCAGGCTCGCCGCTCTCACCGCCGCCCCGAAACCGGCGAAGGCACCGACGGTCTTCCTGTTCGACAGCGGCACCGACACCATCTACTCCAGCGGCACGTTCGGGGCGCCCCAGGCGATCCTCGACGCCGCGGGCGCCCGCAACGTCCTCGACGATGTCGCCGACACCTGGACCAAGGTCTCGTGGGAACGTCTGGCCGCCGCGGACCCGGACGCGATCATGTTCGTCGACTACCCCGGCCAGAGCTACGCACAGAAGGTGGAACTGCTGCGCGGCAAGCCCGGCATCAACGGGCTGCGCGCCGTCCGCGACAGCCGGTTCTTCAACCTGCCGTACGCGCTGTGGACCAGCGGCCCGCTCAATATCGACGCCGCCGAGCAGATCCGCAAGCAGCTCGAAGCGTGGAACCTGGTCCCCGCCTCGACCATCACCCCGCGCGCCGACGACGCGGTGCGCTGACCACCGGCCGGGTGCGGCCGGTCAGTCGACCGTGCCGCGCTCGGCCAGGGCGGCGAGTTTGCGCAGCCCCATCCGCCAGTGCGTCTCGTTGTCGGCCGCTGTCAGCCCCTGGGGCACGTCCTCGTGCAGCACCTCCAGGTCGGTGCCGCCTCCGGCGGCGTCGCTCAGGGAGAACGTGATGGACTGCGCGCCCTCCATATCCGGCCTGCCGGTGACGAACTCCATCACCTCCACCACCCGCTCATCCGGAACCAAGGTCAGGAACCGTCCGTAGTAGGCGTCGTGCTGGAGCTCAGCTATGCCCGACGGGGAGGGTTCGTCGTTGGTCACGGTGATCGAGAAGGAGCCGCCGGCCTCGGGCTCGAACCGGTGTACTTCGCAGCTCATGCCGTCCGGCATCATCCACTGCGTCACCGCGTCCGCCTCGAGCAGCAGTCGATACACAGTCGCGCGAGGCGCGTTGATGTGCGTGCCGATCCTCGTGGTCGCCATAGCTTCCACGGTAGTCCCCGAACCCGGCGCACGGGCCCCAGGACGCGAACGCAAAAAGGCCCTCCAACCGTAGTTGGAGGGCCTTTCGCAA
>NZ_JBCGFB010000214.1:0-5044 GCF_038752175.1 Nocardia sp. No.11
ATCGGCGGCAGCGCCGCGGCGCCCCACGTGCCGAGCGCGACGCCGCCGACCAGACCACCGAGCGAGACGCCGAGGTAGGTGCCGGAGGTGTTGAGCGCCAACGCCTGTGGCGCCAGCGGGCCGGTCAGCGACGCCAGCCGGGCCTGGATCGCGGGCGCGTTCCAGAACGCGGCCGCGCCCCACACCGCCAGGACCGGCAGCAGCGCCGCGATAGGCACCGGACGTACGACCCACGTCACCCCCAGGTATCCCATCGAGACCGCGATCGCGGTGATCCCGGCCGCCAGCGCGCGCCGCGGACCCCACCGGTCGGTCGCCACGCCACCGCCCCACATTCCGGCCATCCCGGCGACTCCGGCCAGCCCGAACGACACCGCACGGGCATCGACGCCCGACCCGGTGACCTCGGTGAGGAACGGCGCGAGATAGGTGAGCATCATCATCGACCCGGTGATCAGCGAGACGTTCGCCAGCAGGCCCACCGCCACGGGTCGCCGACCGAGACTGCGCAGCTGTGCTTGCCAGTCCGGCAACACCCCGTCGGGGCGCTGCCGGGGCAGGGTCGCGAGCAGTCCACCGAGGGCGAGCGCGCCGCCGACGGCCATCGCGGCGAAACTCGCGCGCCAGCCGTACGCGCCGCCGATCCAGGTCCCGATCGGCACGCCGACCGCGATCGAGCCGGTCACGCCCAGCGTCACCACGGCGAGATAGCGGCCCGCCTTGCCGTCGGGCGCCCGCTGGAACGCGGTGGCGAACAACGACGGGGTCGCGGCCGCGGCCGCGGCGGCCGCCACGATCCGCCACCCCATCAGGACACCGAACGACGGCGTCAGCAGCGCGCCGAGATTGGCCGCGACGAAGACACCCAGACAGGTCACGAGCAGTGCGCGACGCGCGACGCGCGCGAGCAGCACACCGGTGACCGGCGCCACGATCGCGACGGTCACCGCGAAGACCGTCACGAGCTGACCGGCCGCGGCCTGACGCACACCGAGATCACGGGCGATCTCGGGCAGGACACCGGCGATCACGTAATCGTCGGTGTAGAAGACGAACGAGGCGGCGAACAGCGCCACCAACCATCGAGGCATAGCAGACTCCCACTGGTACCGAGCTGACTGCGCGCGTCCCGGCGACAGGGGGACGCGCGACAACGGGCAGACAGTGGCCGGCCGGTGTGTTCGGAGCACGACGAACCGCGGTGCCTGTCGGCACGGTGTCGTCGCGTCGGGAACGGCCACCGGCGGACCGGTGGCTAGAGTCTGTCCGCCTCGGTAGCAGTGGTCACGATCGCCAAACTACCGCACCGAAATCCTCGGCGCCGCCGAGTTTTCGGCGCTCAGTCGCCCAGATACTGGTGGACCAGCATCACGGCCATCGAGCCCTCGCCGACGGCGGCCGCCACCCGGCGACCGTTGTAGGCGCGCACGTCGCCCGCGGCGAAGACGCCGGGCACGGTGGTCTCCAGATGCAGCGGCGGCCGGGGCAGTGGCCAGCGCGCGGCGGCGAGCGGGGCGGCCACGATGTCGGGTCCGGTGAGCAGATAGCCGTTGTCGTCGCGGGCGAACCCGGGGGCGAGCCAGCCGGTGGCGGGGTCGGCGCCGATGAAGGCGAACAGCCAGGTCGCGGCCACCTCCTCGGCGGCGCCGGTACGCCGGTCACGCAGGGTGAGGCGTTCGAGGTGGGTGCCGCCTGCCGCCGCGGCGACCTCGGTGCCGGTGCGGACGTGGATCTCCGGAATCGACTCGATCTGCTCGATCAGGTAGGTCGACATCCGCGCCGCCAGCGACTCGGCGCGGACCAGCAGGAACACCCGCCGGGCGCAGCTGGCGAAGTAGACCGCCGCCTGGCCCGCCGAGTTGGCGCCGCCGACGATGTAGACGTCGGCCCCCGAGCACAGCGGCGCCTCGGTGAGCGCCGAGAAGTAGTAGACGCCGCGACCGGCGAATTCCGTGATGCCGGGCGCGTCGAGGGTGCGGAAGGTCGCGCCGGTGGCGATGATCGCCGAGCGCGCCGTGACCGTCGTGGTGCCGCAGTGCGCCGTGACGCCGTCGGCGTCGGCCGTGAGCGCGTCGGCGGCCAGGCTGATCACCAGTTCCGCGCCGAACTTGCCCGCCTGGCGACGCGCCCGATCGGTGAGCTGGGCGCCGGAGATGCCGTCGGGGAAGCCGAGATAGTTCTCGATGCGGGAACTCAGCCCGGCCTGCCCGCCGATCGCCCAGCGTTCGAGCAGGACGGTGTGCAGCCCTTCGGACGCGCCGTAGACGGCGGCGGCCATCCCCGCGGGCCCGCCGCCGACGATGAGCAGGTCGTAGCCGCCGGAACTCGGCGTGGTGTGCAGCCCGGCCCAGCGGGCGAGTTGTTCCTCGTCGGCGGGGCGCAGGGCGCGCCCGTCCGGCCCGATCAACACGGGGGTGTCGGCGGCGTCGAAGCCGTGCGCGGTGAGCAGCTCCCGGCCCGCCGGATCGGTGGGGCGCACCCACCGGCAGGCGATCTCGTTGCGGCTCAGGAAGGTGCGAATGGCCGCGCACGCGGGCGACCACACCTCGCCGACCACGGTCAGCGCGGCGGAGTCGTGCTCGTCCGGTGCGGTGGGAGCCACCCGTCGAGGATAGGCCCGTTCAGCGGCGCGGGTGCTCCACCGACAGCCTGCCGCGCCGGATCAGATCGTGGCGGGTGGTGGCCGACATCGGCGGCAGCGGCTGTTCGCCGCCCGCCTCGTCGGGGTTCGGGCGCACGAGCAGGGTGACGGTCGCGGCGGGCACGAAGCCGGTGCTGGTCATCAGCGCCGCCGAGGCGCTGTTGCGGTCCTCGACATCGGTGACGATATGGCGGGCGCCGCGTGCGAACAACGCCTCCGAGCACACGTCCACCAGCCGCCGGGCGATGCCGTGGCCCTGCATGTCGGGCGCGACGGCGATCCATTCGAGGTAGGCCCAGTCGTCGCGGTGCTCGAATTCCATCGAGCCGAGCACGAAGCCGACGACGCGGTCGGAGTCCAGCGCGACCCAGCAGGCGTTGTCGGGGCTGTCCAGATGCTCGGCGACCGCCGTGAGCGACCACGAGGTGTAGGGCTTGGTGGTCGTGTCGAACACCTGGTGGCCGAGATCGAGGACTTGACGCAGATGTCCCAGCCCCATCGGCACGACAGCGATCGAGGAGTCCATGCGGGCCAGTCTGCCCTACGCGCCTTTGCGCGCCGCGGTCTTGCTGTCGGCGGATTTCTTCGGCGCGGCTTTCCGGGGCGCCGCCTTCTTGGCGGGCGCCTTCTTCGCCGCCTTCTTCGCTGGTGCCTGCGCCGAGTCGGCGTCGCGGCGGCCGCTCGCCTCGAGACTGCGTTGCAGGGCGGCGACCAGATCGACGACCTCGGCATCGGTTTGTTCGGCGGGCTCGGCCGCCGCGGTGGACTCCACCTTGCCCGAGCCGCTGGCGATCGCCTCGTCGAGCAGTTTCTGCAATTCGATCTGGTATTCGTCGGTGTATTCGCTGGGATCGAAATCGCCCGACATGGATTCGACCAGGGTCTCGGCCATCTTCAATTCCTGCGGGCGCGGCGCGGGCGCGTCGTCGAGGGCCGGGAAGTCGACGGCACGCACCTCGTCGGGCCACAGCAGGGTTTGCAGCACGAGCACGCCGTCGCGCACCCGCAATGCCGCCAGCCTGGTCTTCTGTCGCAGCGTGAAGTGGACCAGCGCGGTCTTGTCGATGCGCTCGAGGGTGGCGGCCAGCAATTGGTAGGCCTTGGGCGTGGCCGAATCCGGTTCGAGGTAGTAGCTCTTGTCGAACAGCACCGGGTCGATCTGTTCGGAGGGCACGAATTCCAGCACCGGGATCTCGTGCTTCTCCGCCGCGGGGAGTTTCGCGAAATCGGCGTCGGTGAGCACGACCTGGTCGCCGTCGGGGGAGACGTAGGCCTTGTCGATGTCGGAATACTGGACGGAATTGCCGCACACCTGGCAGACACGGTCGTATTTGATCCGGCCGCCGTCCTTGGCGTGGACCTGATGGAACCGAATATCGTGGTCCTCGGTCGCGGTGTAGACCTTGACCGGGACATTGACCAGCCCGAATGCGATCGAGCCCTTCCAGATCGATCTCATTTCCCCATGATGGCCGAGATATCGCCCGGGGGCGAGCGGCCGCCGCCGAACCGGTGCCCGTCCGTGACGCGGCGGTGCTTGAAATCGTCGCGTCTGATCCAATCGACGGGTGCACGCCGAGCTGATCATCTGCGGACTCGGCCCCGCGGGCCGGGCGGTGGCCCATCGCGCCCTGACCCGTGGGCGGCCGGTGACGGTGATCGATCCGCACCCCGACCGCGTCTGGACGCCCACCTATGCCGCCTGGGCCGACGAACTGCCGGACTGGCTCGACCCGGCGGTCGTCGCCGCGACCGTCGACCGGCCGACGGCCTGGGCGCTCGGCGAGCACCGGCTCGAGCGCGCCTATCAGGTCCTCGATACCGCGGCGCTGCAACGATCGCTGACGATCGACGGTGCCGAGGTGATCGCCGATCGAGTCGTCGACCTGGACGCGCGGGCGGGCACGGTGCGCACGGCGAGCGGGATCACCCGAGCCGGCCGGGTGATCGACGCCCGCGGCCTGACCAGATCGGCACGCCGGGCCGAGCAGACGGCGTACGGCATCGTCGTCCGCCGCGACACCCTCGACGCCGACCAGCCGACGCTGTTCATGGACTGGCGGTCGGACAACGGCGCCGGCACCGATGATCCGGCCTCGTTCCTCTACGTCGTCCCGCTCGGCCCGGACACCATGTTGTTCGAGGAAACGTGCCTCGCGGGCAGGCCCGCTCTCGGGCTCGAGGTGCTGCGGCGCAGGCTGGAACACCGCTTGCGCGCCCGCGGCATCGCGGTCACCGGTGCGGAACCGGTCGAGCGGGTGCGCTTCCCCGTGGAAGGTGGCAGGCCGGGCGGTGGCCGGTTCGGGGCCGCGGGTGGCCTGACCCATCCCGCCACCGGGTACAGCGTCGCCGCCTCGCTGCGCGCGGCCGACCTCGTCGTCGCGGGCGGGACTGCGTGGACCG
>NZ_JBCGFB010000215.1:0-5018 GCF_038752175.1 Nocardia sp. No.11
GGCCGCGCTGAGCGCCCCACTTCCCCCCACGGCCCGGCCGGGCGGCAGCGTGTGCATGAGCGCGGCGAAACCGGCCATCGGCGCCGTCCCGGGTTCCGACATCGGCGGGCCCGACTGCGCGCCGAACCAGGCCAGCGACGCCTTGAGGCGTTCGTCGTCGAACCAGTAGTCCAGCAGCGCGTCCCCGGTCTGCAGGAACTCCCGCGACAGGGCGCTGCCGCCGTCGCGCGCGTCCAGGCCCCAGAACGAGCGGACGAGCCTGCCCGGCGTCGGGGGCCCGCCGAACGCGCGCATCACCCGCGCGCTGCGCTCGCCCCACACGCCGACGAAGCGGCGGTAGGCCTCGGCGTCGCGCTCACCGCAGGCCGCGGCGATCGAGGCGCAGGTCAGGTCGAGATCGCGATGGAAGACGAGCGGCGCGCGCACGCCGTCGGACGGCGTGAAACCCCAGGGATCGCAGTCGATGTAGCGCAGCCCGAAGCGGTCGAGCTCGAGCTCTTCGATGATCCCGGTGTGCCGGATCATGATGTGCGCCGAGGACCCGCGATCGACCAGATGACCAGGGAATCGCTCGACCGTCGAGACCGCGCCGCCGGGCACCTCGTCGCGCTCGAGCACCTGCACCCGCTGTCCGGCCTTCGCCAGATAGCAGGCCGCGACCAGCGCGTTGTGCCCCGAACCGACGACGACGGTCGTGCCCGCCGTCCTCACGCGCCGGACGGGGGCAGCGGCAGCCGCCTGCCCAGGATCGCGAACGGCCGGGTGTCACCCGCGAAGACGAAATTGCGGATCACATCGGTGAATCCGGCTCGCCGGTACAGCCGCCAGGCCCGGTTGTCCTCCTCGGGCACCTCCGGCGTCGACAACAGCACGGCGGCCTCGGCGCGGTCGGCCAGCAGCCGCTCGAGCAGCGTCGAGCCGATTCCACGGCCCTGCGCCGCCGGATGCACGTGCAGCTCGGTGAGCTCGAAATAGTCGGCGAGCAGCTCGCGGGTCGCGGCCTCGGGCCAGCCACACCGGCGCATGCCGGTGTGCACCTGCTGATGCCACCACTGCCGCGGCGCGCCGCGGTAGCCGTAGGCGATCGCCAGGATCGGAGCGGTGCGCAGGTCGACCCCGCCCGAGTCGTCGGGCAGCACCGCGGCCACGGCACGCCAGCCGGCCCTGGTGGTGTGCTCGGTCCACATCGGGGCGCGGTGATGTTCGGTGCCGCGCGGATAGTCCATGGCGGCGACATACACCGACAGGGCGTCGTGCAGGCGCGCGCGCAAGGCGGCGACGCTGAGGTCGACGACGACGGGTGCTGGGGTGTGATTCGGCTTGACGGCTGTCATGGCTCTCGTCGATGGCGCGCTGGCGCGGAAGTTGTCGGTGGGTGTCCCTATATTCAATCTCAATTCAAACGTTCGAATGCTTGTTCGATCTGTGCGAGGGGCGAAAGGGGCAGCAGATGGCTGGTCGCAACGATGGTCGGGAGCACGCGGGGCACGACGGTCGCGCGGGCGGGCTGCTACGTCAGGCCGACGCCCTGCTCACCGATTCGGCCTGGGAGCACGATCCGGGTGAGCGGTTCCGCACCGCCTATCTGGCCGCGCTGCGCGGCGCGGGCGCGATGATCGCGCTCACCGGCGCCGATCGGGCGCCGCGGGCGCGCTCGCGCAGCGCCTGGGTCCTGCTGCGGCGCGCGAGCCCCGAATTCGCGATGTGGGCGGACTACTTCGAGGCGCACTCGCAACTGCGGGCCGATCTGGAGGCCGGGCTGGACCGCGCGGTCACCGACACCCGGGCCGACGAGTTCTGCTCACGGGTGGGCGCATTCCTCTACGACGTCGACGATGCGCTGGTCGCCGCCGTCAAGACACGCCCGCAGCCGAGTCGCGACCGGGACATGACTGCTTAGTTATCACCGAGTAGGTGGTACGGCTTCGATCGAACTCGTATCATGGGGAGCAGATAGCCGCCAAGGTCGGCTACCCGTCGCCTACCCGGAGGCGACCAGCCACGCCTAGTGCCGGGGGAGGTACCGTGCCACTCTCCGAGCACGAGCAGCGCATGCTCGAACAGATCGAGAGCGCTCTCTATGCTGAGGATCCGAAGTTCGCCTCGTCCGTCCGCGGCGGACGTCTTCGCTCCACGTCGAGTCGACGCAGACTGCAGGTCGCGGCGTTGTTCGCCATCGGCCTGTTCCTGCTCGTCGCCGGCATCGCCGCCCCGTTCAAGCCGGGCGGTTTCCCGATCATCAGCCTCGTCGGCTTCATCGCCATGTTCGGCGCCGGCGTCCTGCTCATGATCGGCAACTCCCGCAGGTCCGCTCGGCCGGACTCGTCCGAGACCCCCGCCGCGGGCTCCGGCCCCACGGGCGGCTCGACCGGACGCGGTGGTCGTCCGCGCAAGTCCGGCGGCTTCTCCGAGCGGATGGAAGACCGGTTCCGCCGAAGGTTCGAGCAGGAGTAGCTCGGCGGTAGCCGAGGCGCAACAGCATCGAAGGCGGCGGGGGTCCGCCGGATCGATGGTCAGGGCGGTTCCCCCACTTTCCCCACCATTCCCCACCGCGCCCCCACGGCGCGCATCGCCGCCGGTAGCACCTGGGATGTTTGCTGAACGTTGTCGGAACCAGGGGTTGCCGACCCGCGCGGGTTGCCCGAACACGCGATAACCCCGAATCTCGGTGATAGCTGGCATGACCTGCGGAATTGTGTTGGCGGGGAGCGAGATCACCCGGGGTTTCGATTGAAAGTGGGGGAAAGTGGGGTAATGTGGGTCGCGCACTACAGGAGAGGCCGTACGGCGAGGTGATCCAGTAGGGAGGTGGCCGAGATGTTCCTCGGTACCTACACCCCCCGACTGGACGACAAAGGGCGACTGACGTTGCCTGCGAAGTTTCGAGACGAACTGGCGGGAGGGTTGATGGTCACCAAAGGTCAAGACCACAGCCTGGCCGTGTACCCGAAAGACGAGTTCACCGCGCTCGCGCGGCGGGCCGCAGCGGCGTCTCGAAGCAACCCGCAGGCAAGGGCTTTCGTCCGAGCGCTGGCGGCGGGCACCGACGAGCAACGTCCGGATGCACAGGGCCGGATCACGCTGTCGCCGGACCATCGACGCTATGCCGATCTCACGCGAGATTGCGTGGTGATCGGTTCGGTCGACTTCCTCGAGATATGGGACAAGCAGGCGTGGGAGTCCTACCTCGCCGAGCACGAGGAGGACTACGCGCAAGCCAGAGACGAGTCGCTGGGCGGGATCTTCTAGCTCGGAGCACGCGAGTGCTGCGAGGCCTCTGCCCGGGCGTGGACCCTGACGTACTTCCCCGACGCCAGGTGCCGCGCCTCGGTCAGAGACCTCGACGCATTCGCCGGTTCCACCGCAAGGGCGGTGGAGCGGCTTCATTCAGACCGCAATCTCATTCGAAAAGCACTGTGTGGCAAGGCGACCCGTCTGCGACGCGAGGCAGTATCCCGGGAGGTCGAGGTGAACCATGACACCGAGAACCCCCGTCATGTGCCGGTCCTGCTCACCCGCGCCGACGAGCTGCTCGGCCCCGCGCTGAGCGAGCCGGGCGCGGTCTACCTCGACGCGACCCTCGGCCTGGGCGGCCATGCCGAACACTTCCTGCGCACCTATCCCCACGCGCGCCTGGTCGGGCTCGACCGCGACACCACCGCGCTGACACTGGCCGGCGAGCGGCTCGCGCCCTACGCCGACCGGATCACCCTGGTGCACACCCGCTACGACGGCATCGCCGACGCGCTCAGTCAGGCGGGCCTGCCCGAGTTCGGCTCCGTGTCAGCGATTCTGATGGACCTCGGGGTGTCGTCGATGCAGCTCGACGAGGCCGATCGCGGCTTCGCCTACTCCGTCGACGCGCCGCTGGACATGCGGATGGACCCGACCACCGGCCCGACCGCCGCCGACGTGCTCAACACCTACAGCCACGGCGACCTGGCCCGGGTGCTGAAAACCTATGGCGACGAACGGTTCGCGGGCAAGATCGCCTCGGAGGTGCTGCGCAGGCGCGCGGTCACGCCGTTCAGCACCAGCGCCCAGCTGGTCGAACTGCTCTACGACACCATTCCGGCCGCGGCGCGGCGCACCGGCGGTCATCCGGCCAAGCGCACGTTCCAGGCCCTGCGGGTGGAGGTCAACGGCGAGCTCGACTCGCTGCGGGCCGCGCTGCCCGCGGCCCTGGATTCGCTGCGCGTCGGCGGGCGGATCTGCGTCATGTCGTACCAGTCGCTGGAGGACCGGCTGGTCAAGCAGGAGTTCGCGCCACGGATCGTGTCCAGGTCACCGATGGACCTGCCGGTCGAATTGCCCGGTATGGGACCGGAGTTCCGGATGCTGACCCGAGGTGCGGAGAAGGCGACCGAGTCCGAGATCGAGGTCAATCCGCGATCCGCGCCGGTGCGGATGCGCGCGGCCGAACGGATCGCGGAGAGGTCAGGGAGGACACAGGAGGGGACACGATGAGCGTGCGGACGAGCACCGTCGCCGTGCCGGGGCGTACGGCCCGTCGCGTCGAGGCGGCCGAACGGGTGAAATCCGGTGCCGCGCAGCGGGCCTACGCGCGCAAGCGCACCAGGGAGCAGCTGCTCGACGGGATCGAGCTGCCCGAACGGGGCTCGACGATGGCCGGGCGGATTCCCTTCGTCACCGCGATCATCGGGTTGCTCGGCTGCGGTCTGGCCCTGACGCTGCTGCTGACCACCCGCGCCGCCGAGGACAGCTACCAGCTCGGCGACGCCAGGGCGGTCAACCGCAAGCTCGCCGACGAGCGGGCCGCGTTGCAGCGCGAGGTCGCCGCCGCCGACTCCGCCCCCGAATTGGCCGCGCGCGCCAGAGAACTGGGCATGATCCCCGCCAAGGACCCGGCCCGGCTGGTGCTCGGTCCCGGTGGGGAGGTGACTGTCATCGGCACGCCGACGCCCGCGCAGGGCGCGCCGGTGCCGCCGCTGAACGGCCCGCCGACCACCACTCCCAACCCCGCGCCGGGTCACGCGCAGGCGCAGGGCGAGCGGGTG
>NZ_JBCGFB010000216.1:0-4922 GCF_038752175.1 Nocardia sp. No.11
GGTGGCCACCGCCTCGACGCTGCGCCATCCAGGCGGTGGCCGCCACCGCGCGGCCCGGCGCGGCGGCGACGTGCCGCTCGTCACGTCGGCCCACGTTCCCGACCACGCGTGTCGACATGGGAAGATGGTCGGCGTGTTGCGCTGGATAACTGCCGGAGAATCCCATGGTCCCGCTCTCGTCGCCCTCCTGGAAGGGATGGTCGCCGGAGTCGAGGTGACATCGGACGATGTCTCCGCACAGCTCGCGCGCCGTCGGCTCGGTTACGGGCGCGGCGCCCGGATGAAGTTCGAGGCCGACAAGGTCACCCTGGTCGGTGGCGTGCGCCACGGCCGGACCATGGGTGGTCCGGTCGCGATCGAGGTCGCCAACTCCGAGTGGCCCAAGTGGACCGAGGTGATGTCGGCCGACCCGGTCGACGCGGACGCGCTCGCCGGGATGGCGCGCAACGCGCCGCTGACCCGTCCGCGCCCCGGTCACGCCGACTACTCCGGCATGCTCAAGTACGACTTCGACGACGCTCGTCCGGTGCTCGAGCGGGCCAGCGCCCGCGAGACCGCGGCCCGCGTCGCGGCCGGCACGGTCGCCCGCAACTTCCTGCATCAGGCCTTCGGCGTCGAGGTGATCTCGCACGTGGTGTCGATCGGCACCGCGGCCAACACCACCGGCGTCATCCCCGGCCCGCACGATCTCGACGCCATCGACGCCAGCCCGGTGCGCGCGTTCGATGCCGACGCCGAGGCGGCGATGATCGCCGAGATCGAGGCCGCCAAGAAGGACGGCGACACCCTCGG
The DNA here is from genome assembly GCF_038752175.1 of Nocardia sp. No.11. Classification (NCBI taxonomy): domain Bacteria; kingdom Bacillati; phylum Actinomycetota; class Actinomycetes; order Mycobacteriales; family Nocardiaceae; genus Nocardia; species Nocardia sp. No.11. The sequence goes on from NZ_JBCGFB010000216.1 coordinate 793, forward strand.
TGGTGTCGTCGAGGTGATCGTCTCCGGTCTGCCGATCGGGCTCGGCTCGTTCATCAGCGGCGAGCAGCGGCTCGATTCCCGGCTGGCCGCCGCTCTCATGGGCATCCAGGCGATCAAGGGTGTCGAGGTGGGCGACGGTTTCGAGACCGCGCGCAGGCGTGGCAGCCAGGCCCACGACGAGATGCGTCCCGGGCCCGATGGTGTGCTGCGCTCGACCAACCGCGCGGGCGGTCTGGAAGGCGGCATGACCAACGGTGAGGCACTGCGGGTGCGCGCCGCCATGAAGCCGATCTCGACCGTGCCGCGCGCGCTGTCGACCGTCGACATGTCCACCGGCGAGGAAGCCGTCGCGATCCACCAGCGCTCGGATGTGTGCGCGGTGCCCGCGGCCGGTGTGGTCGCGGAATCGATGGTCGCGCTCGTGGTGGCGCAGGCCGCGCTGGAGAAGTTCGGCGGCGACTCGCTGACCGAGACCCTCGCCAACATCACCGGCTACCTCGAGCGGATCGGCAACCGCCCGCACGTGCCCGCGGACAGCCGTACGCCGTGACCGGGCCGGGACAGGAGGGGGCCGCGGAGGACAACGACGCGGGTCCCCCATCGACTGTCGACACCGGCGGGCAGGCCGACCGAGCCGTCGGCTCCGCTGACGCGGTCGGCACCGTCGACGCGACCAGCACCCGCGCCGCCGACTCGACCGGTGACCGCAGTGCCACCGTTGCGATCGCTGAGGCCGCCGCGAGCAGTGCCACCGACGCGACCGGCGACGCCGACGCGAGCGCCGATACCGAGGCGGTGACCGTACCCCGTGCCCGGGTGGTGCTGGTCGGGCCGCCGGGGTCGGGGAAGTCGACCATCGGACGCAAGCTCGCCAGGGAGCTCGGGGTCGAGCTCTACGACACCGACGCCGGAATCGAGGCCGAAACCGGCCGCTCCATTCCGGAGATCTTCGCCAACGACGGTGAACCGGAGTTCCGGCGGATCGAGGAGCTGGTGGTGCGGCGTGCCGTGCTCGAACACGAGGGTGTCGTGTCGCTCGGCGGCGGGTCGGTGCTGTCGGCACGGACCCGCGCGGCGTTGCGCACCGCGACCGTGGTCTACCTGGAAATCAGTGTGGCCGAAGGACTTCGGCGCACCGGCTCGAGCAATGCCCGCCCGCTGCTCAACGGCACCGATCCCGGTGCCAAGTACCGGGAGCTGATGCGGATCCGGCGCCCGCTCTACCGCGAGGTCGCCACCGTGCGCGTGCGAACCGACGGGCGCAGCCCCGGCCGGGTCGTGCGGATGATCCTCACCAAGCTGGGCTTGGAATCGGTGCGTACCGATCTCGACGCCGAGCGCGCCGGCGGATCCGGTACCGCCGCTTCGGGTTCGGCCACCAGCAGGCCCGGAATCGGCAGCAACCGGTCGCGGGCGCGTCGCCGCGCCAGGGCACGCGCCGCGGCCGCGCGCCGGGCGAACGAGCAGGCCACGATCGACCGGACCGCTTCGGCGGCAACCCGATCCGCCGACGCCGCGTCGAGCGGTGACTCGGGCACAGCGCAGGGCGAAGCCCGCACGACCGGCACTCGACGCTCCCGGCGTACCAGGTCCCGTCGCGGCGGGGTCCGCATCCGCTCGGCCGCGGGCACGAATCGCGACGCCGACGGCANCCGCTTCGGCGGCAACCCGATCCGCCGACGCCGCGTCGAGCGGTGACTCGGGCACAGCGCAGGGCGAAGCCCGCACGACCGGCACTCGACGCTCCCGGCGTACCAGGTCCCGTCGCGGCGGGGTCCGCATCCGCTCGGCCGCGGGCACGAATCGCGACGCCGACGGCAAGACGGCGACGCGCGCCACCGGCGGCGACCAGGCAACGCAATCCGCGGCGTCACCGGATCGCCCGGCAGGTCAGCGCGCGGGCACCCCCGTGCCGACCGGACAGCGTTCCGGATCGGGCCAGACCGGCGACGCGGACCGCTCGACCGCTCAGGGCGAGCGCACACGGCGCAACCGGCCGCGGCGACGCGGCGGCCGACGCAAGACCAACGACCAGAAAGAATCGGAGCAGCGCACGTGACAGAGCCGACCACCATCCAGGTCCGCACCGCCGACCCGTACCCGGTGATCATCGGACGCGGGCTGCTCGGCGATCTCGTCGAGGCGGTCACCGCGGGCAACGCCGTGCGGACCGTGGCGATCTTCCATCAGCCGCCGCTGGCCGAGACCGCCGAGGTGGTCCGGAAAGCGTTGGCCGACACCGGGATCGACGCGCACCGCATCGAGATCCCGGATGCCGAGGACGGCAAGGATCTGGCCGTGGCCGGGTTCTGCTGGGAGGTGCTCGGCCGGATCGGGCTGACCCGCAACGACGCCATCGTGAGCCTCGGCGGTGGCGCGGCCACCGACCTGGCCGGCTTCGTCGCCGCCACCTGGATGCGCGGCGTACGCATCGTGCACGTGCCGACCACGCTGCTGGCGATGGTCGACGCCGCGGTGGGCGGCAAGACCGGCATCAACACCGAGGCGGGCAAGAACCTCGTCGGCAGCTTCCACGAGCCGAGCGCCGTGCTGGTCGACCTGGCCACGCTGGAGACGGTGCCGCGCAACGAGATCGTGGCGGGCATGGCCGAGATCATCAAGGCCGGTTTCATCGCCGACCCGGTGATCCTGGACCTCATCGAGGCCGACCCGGAGGCCGCGCTCGATCCCACCGGTGACGTGCTGCCGGAACTGATCCGGCGCGCGATCCAGGTCAAGGCCGACGTGGTGGCGGCCGACCTCAAGGAGTCGAGCCTGCGCGAGATCCTGAACTACGGCCACACCCTGGGGCACGCCGTGGAGCGTCGCGAGCGCTACCGCTGGCGGCACGGTGCCGCTGTCTCCGTCGGCCTGGTGTTCGCGGCCGAGCTCGGCAGGCTGGCGGGTCGCCTCGACGACGCCACCGCCGACCGGCACCGCACCATCCTGGAGAGCGTCGGCCTGCCGGTCAGCTACGACGGTGACGCGCTACCGCAGCTGATGGACGCGATGCAGACCGACAAGAAGACCCGTTCGGGTGTGCTGCGATTCGTGGTGCTCGACGGGCTGGCCAAGCCGGGCCGGCTCGAGGGTCCCGATCCGTCGCTGCTGGCCGCGGCCTACTCCGCGATCGCGCGCGAGGCGTCCACCGGCGGCCCGATCCTGCTCTGAACGGCACTGTGCCCGGCGAGCGCGCTCGCCGGGCACAGTACCAACGGACTCAGACTGCCGGAGCGAACTCCGGTTGCGTAGTGGGAGAAGGGGATTCGGGGGTGCGCCGCGCGCGGCGGCGACCGAAGGCGACCCCCGCGAGCCCGGGCAGGAAGATCAGCAGCATGATGAACGACGCCGCCGAGGTCAGTTCGAACAGCGCGCCGGAGTCGCCGAGTTCGACGCCGGGCACCTGATCGAGGATCAGGCACACGGCGCCACTGGCGAGACCGGCCACGGCCCCGGCGGCCAGCCAGCGCACGGTGAGATCGTCGGTGGTGCCCGACCGGCCGTCGCGCATCCCCCAGACGACCACGACACCGACGATCACGACGAGGCAGGCGACCCGCCAGATCATGCCGTAGGTCGGCCAGAACGCCATCGCGAAGCCGAGCAGCAGCCGTAAGCCGACGACCAGCGCGCCGAGGACGGTGGCTCGTAACACCCAAGCGGTCATGTGCAACACCTTAACCGGAAAAAACTAGAACAGGTATCAATTCCGGCGATAAGGCGATCAGACCGAGGGCAGGGCCTCGTCGAGCGCGGCCGCCATCGCCGCGCGCGGCGCGGCCTGCCCGGTGAACAACTCGACCTGACCGAAGGCCTGGTTCAGCAGCATCTGCAGGCCGCTGACGACCGTATGCCCGGCGGCGGCCACCGCCTCGGCCAGCGGGGTCGGCCACGGGTTGTAGATCGCGTCCAGCACCACCGGCGCCGCCGCGACCTGGGCCGCGACCGGGGCGGCCGCCGTCGCGGGAATCGTGCTGACCACCGCGCTCGCCGTCGCGCAGACGGCGGCGAGGGCGTCGGCCTCGAAGCCGATCGTCGACACGGCCAGGCCCAGACGTTCGGCGAGTTCCAGCGCGTCACGCGCGCGGCCCGCGTCGCGTGCGACCACGGTCACCGATTCCGCGCCCAGT
>NZ_JBCGFB010000217.1:0-4825 GCF_038752175.1 Nocardia sp. No.11
CCACCGAGCGGGGTCCGGCGCACCGGCCGGCTCAGCCGGCACGGCCCAGCTCACACGTACAGGCCAGGCCGCTGGGGCGGGCCGGACCGACGGTGGCGAGTCGGTGTCGATCGGCCTCCGCGGCGCGGCGGCTGGTCCGGTGCCGCAGCCGGGCACCGGGGGAGCCGTGGCCGGCGAGGCCGGTTCGGCAACCTCTCCGGTAGCCAGGGAAGGCGCGTTCAAGCCGCTGGCGCGTACCGGGCGCACCCAGCTCGACCGCGCGGCCCTGGAATCACTGGCCCAGGGTGCGATCACCGAGGTGTTCGGACCCGGCCATCAGCGCGACGGTGTCGCGGTGGCCGCACGGCTCGCTGCCGGGGAACCGCTGGCGCTCACCGAGATCGCCTCGATCGAGCTCTACGGCGGAACCGGCGACGGTCGCGTGGTCGCCCACTACGACGGCGCGTTCGGCGCGGCCGCGCGTCAGGCCGCCGAGGTGTTCGCTCTGTTCACCGGTATGCACCTGTGTCTGTCGGGCAGCACACTGACCGGTGCCACCCCGGCGGTGTCCGGCGCGGCCCGCGGGACGCTCGAACTCGTCGTCACCGGCCTGGATCTCGTGCCCCGCCCGCACGTCGTGGCCACCGCGAGTGTCAGCGGTGGCGAGGCGAGCGTGGCGGTCCAGGTCACCGTCGCCGAACCCTCCGGCGCCGACGTCGGCCCGGGCCGGGCCGTGCCGGGCCTGCTGCTCAACGAGTTCCACATGACGCACCTGGCCCGCGGTGATCAGGCGATCGCGATGGGCCCGGAGTTCGCGGAGTACACCGGTGTGCGTGCGACCCGCCTGCCCACCGGCGGCCTGCTCCTGGTCGACCGGGTCCGCGACTTCGACGGTGCCCGAGGCACGCTCGACGCCGCGTCCTACACCACCGAGTACGACTCGCCCGCCGACTCCTGGTACTACGCCGACACGGCCAACGACTCCATGCCGCACTTCGTGTACATGGAGACCTCGCTGCAGGCCGCGCTGCTCATGGGTTACTACGCCGGGCCGACGCTGACCCAGCCGGGCGTCACTCTGAGCCTGCGCAATCTCGGCGGCACGGCCACCGTACTGCGCCAGGTCGACCTGCGCGACCGCACGATCGAGCAGTCCTCGCGGATGCTGTCGACGACGATCCTGCCCGGGTCCTCGCTGCAGACCTTCGACTACACGCTCAGCGTCGACGGCGAGCCGTTCTACACCGGCGAGACCATGTTCGGGTACTTCAGCGACGAGGCGCTGGCGAACCAGACCGGCCTGGACGCGGGCCGTCCCGCCCCGTCCTGGCTGGCCGAGCACCCGCGGGCCCAGGTCAGGACGATCGACGTGGCCGCCCGCCGCGCCGATCCGTCCGCACCGCTGTGCTCGCGCGGCACGCTGGCCCTGATCGACCGGATCGACGTGGTCGACGGCGGCGGCGAACACGGTGCGGGATACCTGCATTCGCTGCGCGCCATCGACCCCGACGACTGGTTCTTCGCCCGCCACTTCCACCTCGACCCGGTCATCCCCGGTTCGCTCGGCGTGGAATCGGTGATCCACGCCGTGCAGGAATGGCTCGTCGACGCAGGCCACGCCGCGGGCATGGCCGATCCGGTGTTCCGTATCCCCGCCGACATCCCGTTCAGCTGGCGCTATCGCGGCCAGTTCCTGCCCACCGACGGCACCGTCGAACTCGAGGCGCACATCAAGGAACTGCGCCGTGGTCCGCACGGGGTGACGGCGGTGGTGGACGGTTCGCTGTGGAAGCCGGGCCTGCGGATCTACGAAGTCACCGATCTGGCCGTCGAACTCGTCGATCGGAGGGCGTGATGACCACGATGCGCACCGCGGTGGCGAACACCGCCGAGGAGATCACCGCGCTGCTGCTCGATCTGGACGCCCCCGTCTGGATCGTCCGCACCGCGGACGGGGTCGGCGCCACCGCCGACCAGGCCGTGGCGGCCGGAGCCCAGGTGCTCGCCGCCGTCGCGCCGCTGCCGCCGCAACGGCTCGGCGACAGCGCGTTCCGCGCCGCGCACGGGGTCAGGGCGGCGTATGCCGCGGGCGCCATGGCCAATGGCATCGCCTCACCCGCCCTGGTGAAAGCCATGGCGCGCAACGGCTATCTGGCCGCCTACGGCGCGGCCGGAGTCCCGCCCGCCGCGGTCGACGCGGCGCTGGGCGAGCTGGCCCGGGAGCTGGGCGGACAGCCGTTCGCCTGCAACCTCATCCACAGTCCCAGCGAGCCCGCGCTGGAACGCGCCATCGTCGAGGCCTGCCTGCGCCACGACGTGCGCTGCGTGGAGGCCTCGGCCTTCATGGATCTCACCGCCGAGGTCGTGCGGTACCGGGCCGCCGGCCTCACGGTGGACCGGCAGGGCGGCATCGCGATCGGGCACCGGGTGATCGCCAAGGTGTCCCGGGTCGAGGTGGCCGAGCTGTTCCTGCGGCCCGCGCCCGCGCGGCTGTTGAGCGAGCTCGTCGCGGCGGGCCGGATCACCGCCGAGCAGGCCCGCCTCGCCGAGCGGGTGCCGATGGCCGACGACATCACCGCCGAGGCCGATTCCGGCGGCCACACCGACCGCCGACCGCTCACGGTCCTGCTGCCCGAACTGATCGCGGCCCGGGATCGCCTGGCCGCCACCGTGACCGGGGCCGACCGGGTGCGCATCGGTGCCGCGGGCGGGATCGGCACCCCCGATGCCGTCGCGGCCGCCTTCGGGCTCGGCGCGGCCTATGTGGTGACGGGGTCGGTCAACCAGTCGGCCGTCGAGGCGGCGCAATGCGGCGCCACCAAGACCTTGCTGGCCAGGGCCGAATTCGCCGACTGCGCCATGTCGCCGTCCTCGGACATGTTCGAACTCGGCGTGCAGGTCCAGGTGCTGCGGCGCGGCACCATGTTCGCCGCCCGCGCCCAGCGGCTCTACGACGCCTACCGCGCCTACGACGGTCTCGACGCTCTGCCCGCGACGCTGCGCGCCGAGCTCGAGTCCAGCCTGTTCCGCAGGCCGCTCGACGAGGTGTGGCAGGAGTGCGTGCAGTACTTCACCGAACGCGACCCGGCCCAGCTCGCCGGCGCCGAACAGGACCCGAAGGCGAAGATGGCGCTGGTGTTCCGCTGGTACCTCGGCCTGTCCTCGGGCTGGAGCATCCGCGGCGAGTCCGACCGGGTCGCCGACTACCAGATCTGGTGCGGGCCCGCGATGGGCGCCTTCAACACCTGGGCGGCGGGCACCTACCTGGCCGCGCCGGAGAACCGCGCCGTCGCCGACATCGCGGGACAGCTGCTGTTCGGCGCCGCCTACCTGACCCGCGTCGCCCAGCTGCGGACAGCGGGTGTCCGGCTGCCCGCGGCCAGTGCCCGTTACGTCCCACGCCCGCTGGAGGACCGATGACCATCGTCGAGACCGGAACCGCCACCACCGGCACCGCCTGGATGCTGTGCCCGGCCTGCGGGACGGTGATCTACGTCAAACGCTACGACCGGGCCGACCGGGTCTGCCCCGAATGCGACGACCACGGCATGCTCACCGCCGATCAGCGCATCGACCAACTGCTGGACGAGGATTCGGCCCGGCCGATCGTCACCGCGGCCACCGTCACCGATCCGCTGGGATTCGTCGACACCCGCCCGTACCCCGAGCGGGCCGAGCAGGCGCGCCGGGCGACCGGGCTGCCCGAGGCGATCCGCTGCGTGCGCGGCACCCTCGACGGCACGCCGATCGTGCTGGCGGTCATGGACTTCCGCTTCCTCGGCGGCAGTCTCGGCAGCGCGGTGGGCGAGGCGGTCACCGCCGCCGCCGAGGCGGCGCTGGCCGACCGCGCGCCCCTGGTGATCGTCACCGCCTCCGGTGGCGCGCGCATGCAGGAGGGCATTCTCGCGCTCATGCAGATGGCCAAGACCAGCCGCGCGCTGCGCCGTCTCGACGACGCGGGCGTGCTGACCGTCTCGATCATCACCGACCCGACCTACGGCGGTGTGGCCGCCTCCTTCGCCACCGCCACCGACATCATCATCGCCGAACCCGGCGCGCGCCTCGGCTTCGCGGGCCCACGAGTGATCCAGCAGACCATCGGCCAGACCCTGCCCGCCGGCTTCCAGACCGCCGAGTTCCTGCTCGACCACGGCATCGTCGACATGATCTGCCACCGTTCGGCACTGCGCGCCCGGCTGTCACGGTTGGTCGCGATGACCACTCGCCCGTCGCGCCGCACCGAGCCCGCCGACACCGACGCCGTCATCACCGACCCGGCCGTGCTCGCCGCCCGCGGATCCTGGGACTGCGTGCGCGCGGCGCGCCAGCTGGGCAGGCCGACCACCCTGGACTACCTGGCTGCCGCCTTCGACGATTTCGTCGAGCTGCACGGCGACCGGATGTCGGCCGACTGCCCGGCCATGATCGCGGGCCTGGCCCGTCTCGACGGCCTGCCGGTTGTGGTGGTCGGGACCCAGAAGGGCCACACCGGCGCCGAACTGACCGAACGCAACTACGGCATGCCGACCCCGGCGGGCTACCGCAAGGCCGCCCGGGTGATGCGGCTGGCCGCCAAGCTCGGTCGCCCGGTCGTCGCGCTGGTCGACACCGCGGGCGCCTACCCCGGCATCGAGGCCGAGGAGCAGGGTCAGGCCGTGGCCATCGCCGAGTCGCTGAAACTGCTGGCCGGACTGCCCGTTCCGGTGGTCACCGTGATCACCGGCGAAGGCGGCAGCGGGGGAGCGCTCGCGCTCGCGCTGGCCGACCGGGTGCTGGTGTGCGAGAACGCGGTCTACTCGGTGATCAGCCCGGAAGGCTGCGCCGCCATCCTCTGGAAGGACCCGGC
>NZ_JBCGFB010000218.1:0-4800 GCF_038752175.1 Nocardia sp. No.11
GGTCAGGCCACCGCCGACGACCACCACCGGCGCGCCCGCGGGCAGCTCGGCCAGCCGGGCCCGCAGCCGCAGCGCGGACCGCTTTCCGGCGAGGCTGTGCGCGTGCTCGGCGACGCCGGGGACGCCCTGATCGGCGCCGGTGCTGCCCAGCGCGTAGACGAGGGTGTCGTAGTCGAGGGGATCGCCGTCGGCGAGGTCGACTCGCTTGCGCTCGACGTCGACCGCGGTGACCCGGTCGACCACGACCCGCACGCCGGTGCCCGCGTACACCTCACCCAGCGGGCGTTCGCGCAGCTCCTGCCCGGTCGCGAGCTGGTGCATCCGCACCCGCTCGACGAAATCGGCGTCGGCGTTGACGACGGTGATCGCGACGTCGTCGCGATGCAGCCGCTTCGCCAGACGTCCGGCGGCGATGGCTCCGGCGTACCCGGCGCCGAGGACGACAATGCGGTGCTTCATGGCTCGCTCCTATCGGGATGGACTCCCCTCCTGAACCGGACAGCCCCGCGAACCCTGACAGCATTACGATGTGACCTGGGTCACCACACGAGATCGAGCGGGGTGTGCGGTCCCTCGGCCGCCCACTGCCTGCCGACCCGGGCCAGTTTCTCCGGGTTGACCTGGATCTGGACGCCGGCGATGCCGTCGGGCGTGACGTCGAGGCCGACGACGGCGATCACCTCGTCACCGACCATCGCCAGCGCACCGGGACCACCGTTGACCACGCAGGCGTAGAACACCGGAGAGCCACCGACGTAGGCGCGTTTGGCCTGCGTCGGGCGGAACACCTGGCTGAGGTAGCGCGCGATGCCGAGCGCGCCGAGGACCGGGGACTTGCGAGCGGGGATCCGGCCACCGCCGTCGGCGATGCCGACCGCGTCGTCGACGAGCAGCCGCACCAGCGGGTCGGTGTCACCGCTGAGCACCGCCGCGAGGAACTCCTCGACGATCCGCTCCGCCGCGGCCGCGTCGATCGTGACCCGGGACCGCCCGCCGACATGCTGCTTGGCCCGCCGGTAGATCTGCTGACAGTTCGATTCGCCGATCTCGAGCATCTCGGCGATCTCGCGATGCTGATACCCGAACGCCTCGCGCAACACGTACACCACGCGCTCGTTGGGCGAGAGCCGCTCCATCACCGCGAGCATCGCCAGCGAGACGGATTCGCGCTGCTCGACGGTGTCGGCCGGACCGAGCATGCGGTCACCGGCCAAGACCGGTTCCGGAAGCCACTGGCCCACATAGGTTTCCCGCCGGGCCCTGGCCGAGGTGAGCTGGTTGAGGCAGATATTGGTGAGCACCTTCGTCAGCCACGCGACCGGCGTCTCGATCCGGTCCCGATCGGCCGCGTGCCAGCGCAGGTAGGTGTCCTGCACCGCGTCCTCGGCGTCGCCGGCCGAGCCGAGCAGGCGGTAGGCGATCGCCTCCAGACGGCCACGGGCGGCCTCGAACACCTCGGCCTGGTCGGTACTGAGCGTCATCCCCCTATGGTCGGCCATTCGGGTCGCGCGCTGCCACCCGACCGCCGGTCGCGGAGCACGCCTCGCGCTCGGCCGGGACGGTCGGACGGCCGCCAATCCGGCGAGCGGCCGAGGACGCGCAGAATGCGGTCGAGCGTGGCCGCGTCGTCTGCCACGTCGAGCGCCGGAGCGAAGGCCGCGCCCGGACGCTCCCGCGACTTCCCGGTGGGCACGGCCATCGCCACGCGCAGTGCGGTCGCGGCCAGGTCGGGGTCGAGATCGACCGTGCGGCCGACGGATCGGGCGACATCCCACGCGTGCACGACGCTGTCGACGAGATGGAAACCGAGTGCCGTCGGGGCGGGGAAGCGGCCGGGTGGAATCTCCGGCAGGGCGAGGGTGCGGGCCGGCGCACCGGGCTCGGCGAAGGCGGTGACGACCTCGTCGGCCGAGCGCAGGTAGGCGTCGACCGGGTCGGCGGCGCGCCGGACCTCCCACACCGCGGGGTCGTCCGCGCCGCGCGCCGCGGCGGCGAAGCCCCGGTTCTGGGTGCCCATGTGTTCCAGCAGCGCGCGCAGATCCCACCCGGCACAGGGTGTCTCGACGGTCAGCGCGGCATCGGCGGCCGCCTCGACCGCCTCGACGCTCAACCGGACGGCGCGCTGATGCCGGGCGAGCAGCAGTCGATCCTCCAAAATAGTATGCATGCGCAGATCGTATGCTTATGCTTATCATCTGCCAAGGGGATCTCCCCGGTAGATTTCGACCATGCCGAAAGCGACCCGACCCGACCTCGCGGCCATGCTCGTGCCGCTCGGCCGTGCGCTGACGGAGGCGGAACGACCCGTCCTCGACCGGCACGGCCTCACCATGTGGGCCTACGCGGTACTGCTCGGACTGGGCGAACAGCCCGTCCACACCCAGGCCGCGCTGGCCAAGGCGGTCCGCGCGGACAAGACCAGGATCATCCCCGTCCTCGACGATCTACAGCGCCGCGGCCTGATCCGGCGCGAACCCGATCCGGCCGACCGGCGCGTCAATTTGGTCCAGCTGACCCCCGCCGGAGCGAGCCTGCGCGACCGCGCCCAGCACGACATCCAGGCACAGGAACAGCGACTGCTCGCCGACCTCCCCGCCGAGGATCGGCGCACCTTCCTGCGGGTACTACAAACGCTGTCCGAACGCAGCGGAACGCCGAACTCCGACGCGTGATCGATGACACAGACCGCCGATGAGGTTATCGGTCGTGGCACGCCTCATGAAGACGGATAAGCCCAGGTCATCTAGCCTTGAGAGGTGCCGAGGACTCATACCGGCACACTCTGACGCAACGGAGCGATCCCAGAGAAGAAAGCGACTGCCGATGATCCTGGCGGCTCAGCTCAGCGATACCCACTTCGACCTCACCCCGCGCAACACCGAGCGCGTGGAGCGGGTGATGGCCTATCTGGCCGACCTCCCCCGCAGGCCCGACGTCCTCCTCGTGACCGGCGACATCACCGACTCCGGCAAGCCGGAGCAGTACGCCGAAGCCCGCCTGGCCCTGCGCGCCGACGTCCCCGTCTATCTGCTGCCGGGCAACCACGACGACCGCGTCGCCTTCCGCACCGAACTGCTGGGCGAAGCCCCCTCGTCCGCTCCGATCAACAGCGTCCACCGCGTCGGACCACTCACCACGATCCTGCTCGACTCCAGCGTCCCCGGCGAAGCGGGCGGCCTGCTGAGCGAGGAGACCCTCGACTGGCTGCGCGCGACCCTGGCCGCCGCCCCGGCCGACGGCCCCATCCTGGTGGCCCTGCATCATCCGCCGAAACCCGTCGCCAGCCCGGTCGTCGACGTGATCGCGCTGGCCGAGCCGGACCGCCTCGCCGCCGTCGTCGCCGGTGATCCACGCATCATCGGCGTGCTGACCGGCCACGCGCACTCCCCCATCGCGACCACATTCGCCGGAAAACCCATGGTGACCTGCCCGAGTACGGCCTCCGTACTGGGCGGCGCCTGGGAGGTGACGCTGCCGCACAAGGTGATGGACTACGCCCCCGATCCGGCGATCGCGCTGCATGTCATCGACGAGACCAATACCCTCACAACCCATTTCCGCACCGTCGCGATGGGTGGCTGGCTGGCCGAACCACCGGCCTGAGCTCGGGATCTCCCCGGTTTCCTCACACAACCGCTACACGAGGTCACAGACCGGCCACATACACCCCTGGCAGACTGGGACACGTGAGAGACACGCCCGCGGATCTTCCCCGCGGACCCCTGCGCCCCATCGAACTGGCCACCGGTGCCGTGATGGCCGGCCTGACCGTCGGCCTGATCACCGTGGGTTCCCTGGTTCCCATGGCGGCGGCCCTGCAACTGGTCGCCGCGGTTCCCCTGGGTCTGCTGGCCCACCGCTACCGCCTGCGCGCGCTGGTCACCGCCAGCGTCGCGGCGGGCCTGGTCACCTTCGTCGCCGCGGGGATCATGCCCGCGCTCGGGGTGTTCGGCGCCGCGACGCTCGCGGGCATCATCGGCATCGTGAAGCGGCGCGGTGGCGGGCTGCCCACGGTGGTGGCGCTCGCGGCGGTCGCCGGGGTGGGCTGGGGACTGTTCTCGGTGGGTAGCCTGCTGCTGTTCTCGCGCACCAGGCAGCTGTTCTTCGATGCCCTCCGTAGTACCGCGGAGGGCATCCAGAACCTGGCCGCCCGGCAGGCGGCGCTGGAGCCGCTGGGCCGCGCCACCGCCGATCTCACCGACGCGCTGCTGCGCAACTGGTGGCTCTACCTCGGCGGTTCGGTCTTCCTCGGCGTGCTGTTGAGCGCGATCGTGTCGTGGTTCGTGCTGGGCTCGGTGCTGGACCGGCTGGCCTGGCTGCCCGGCAGCGACCGCCTCGACGCACCCGACGACGATCGGCCGGTCGGGCCACTGCCGGTCACCCTGCACGGCGCGGGCTACCGCTACCCCGGCGCCACCGCCGACGCGCTGTCCGGCATCGATCTGACCATCCACGCGGCCGAGTTCGTCGCCGTCGTCGGCCACAACGGCTCGGGCAAGTCGACGCTCACCCGCGTGCTCGCGGGCAGGCCGCCGACGACGGGCGCGGTCAGCAGGCCGGGTTCGGCCGGACTGGGCGAGCTGGGCGGCACCGCGCTGGTGCTGCAACGGCCGGAGAGCCAGACCCTCGGCGTCTCGGTGGCCGACGATGTCGTGTGGGGCCTGTCGGCCGAGCTGGCCGCCGAGGTCGACGTCGACGCACTGCTGGCCGAGGTCGGCCTGTCCGGCATGGGCAGGCGCGAGACCGCGACGCTCTCGGGCGGCCAGCAGCAGCGCCTCGCGGTCGCCGCCGCCCTCGCCC
>NZ_JBCGFB010000219.1:0-4721 GCF_038752175.1 Nocardia sp. No.11
AGCGCGCCCCCGTCGGCAGGCTGCCGCGTTCGGAGGGCACCAGCCCGGCGGTGGCGAAGACGAAGGCGACTCGGCCGCCATCGCCGGAGCGCAGTTCGCGCACGGCGGCGTCGGCCGCGGTGGGGGTCTCGGCGGTGATCGCGTCGGCGAGCGGGCCCAGCAGCGCGGCGACCGCGGCTTCGAAACCGCTATCGACCCGCAGCTGCGCCGAGAGCCGGTCACCGAGGCCGCCGACCCCGTGTTCGAGCAGCCAGGCCGCGCCGTCCTTGCGGGCCAGGTTCATGCCGAGCGCTTCGATGCGGGCGCCGAGCCGGGCGACCAGCTTGCTCGCCTCGCGGTCCTGTTCCCGCAGTTCCCGCACGCGTTCGTCGGCCAGCGCCAAGGCGGCGACGGCGTGCTCGTGCTGGGCGTCGAGGCCCTTCTCACCGGCGTCCAGTTCGCCGAGTTCGTCCTGCACCGAGTCGTATTCGACCTGGGCGGCCTCGCCACGATGGCGGGCGTCGGCGATGGCGACCGACAGCCGGGCGATCTCGGCGTCGACCGATTGCGACTTCGTACGCAGGTTCTCGACCTGGCCGGAGAGCCGGGCCAGCCCCTCGCGCCGGTCGGCGATCGCGCGCACGGCGGCCAGATGCGCCTGCTCGGCGGCCTTGGCCGCGTACTCGCGATCGGCGAGCGCCTCGCGGGCGGCCTCGAGCGTTTCGGTGGCCATCTCGACCGCGTAGCGCAGCTCGGCTTCCTCGGCCTCGATCCGGTCGGCCTCGGCCTCGAGCTGGTCGGGATCGCGGCCGGTGCCGACAGGTGTCTCGGTGTGCAGGTGCCTGGCCCGGTCACCGGCGATGCGGATGGTGGCGTTGACCCGCTCGGCCAGCGCGGACAGCTGGAACCAGGTCTGTGCGGCGGCCTCGGCGCTGGGACTCAGGCGCGAGAGCTGGAACTCCTGCTGCGCGAGCGCGGCATTGGCGGCGTCGAGCTCGGACTGCACGGTGATCTGCTGCTCGCGGGCGTAGGCCTCCTTGCTGAGCTGAGATTCCAGCTCGCCCCGCCGGGTCACCAGATCGTCGGCGGCCAGCCGCAACCGGGCATCGCGCAGGTCGGCCTGCACGGTCTGCGCGCGCCGGGCCACCTCGGCCTGCCTGCCGAGGGGCTTGAGCTGGCGGCGCAGTTCGGTGGTGAGGTCGGTGAGGCGGGCGAGATTGGCCTGCATCGCGTCGAGCTTGCGAACCGCCTTCTCCTTGCGGCGCCGGTGTTTGAGCACGCCCGCGGCCTCTTCGACGAACGCGCGGCGGTCCTCGGGGCGGGACTCCAGGATCGCCGAGAGCTGGCCCTGGCCCACGATGACGTGCATCTCGCGGCCGATACCGGAGTCCGACAGCAGTTCCTGCACGTCCATCAGCCGGCAGCTGCTGCCGTTGATCTCGTACTCGCCCGCGCCGTCGCGGAACATCCGCCGGGTGATCGAGACCTCGGCGTAGTCGATCGGCAGCGCCCCGTCGGAGTTGTCGATCGTCAGCGTCACCTCGGCGCGCCCGAGCGCGGCGCGACCGGTGGTCCCGGCGAAGATGACGTCCTGCATCTTGCCGCCCCGCAACGCCTTGGCACCCTGCTCACCCATCACCCAGGTGAGGGCGTCCACGACATTGGACTTACCGGACCCGTTCGGCCCGACGACGCAGGTGATGCCCGGTTCGAAGCGCAGCGTGGTCGCGGACGCGAAGGACTTGAACCCCTTCAACGTCAAGCTCTTGAGATGCAAGGCTGGCCCGCCTCTCCGCGATTCAGGCCAGACTCGAGCGCGAGAGGGACGGCGCACGCGGCTGGCGGTCGGGTATCGGGTTGCGGTAGCCCGTGCCCGACGAGTTACCCATGTGCTCGCGTGAGCTTACCCGCCGCTACCGGCCGCTCCGCGTCAGTGCGGGCGATCCGGGTTGTGTGGGTCCATGTGCTGGACGTGCTTCATCTGCTTCTGCAGCTGGCGCAGGTGGGTCTGGGTGCCCGGGGACGCTTCCCAGCCGGTGAGGACGCGGAAGACCAGCACCGCGCCCCAGGGGCCGATGACCCACATCGGCCAGAAGTAGGTGAGCTCGCCCGCGCTCAACGAGATCAGACCCCAGATGACCACCACGATCAGGCTGACGCCGAGCCAGCTGCCCGCCTCGATGCGCTGCCAGACCGGGATTCGCGGACCCTTCTGCGCGGCAGGCGCGGCGGCCTGCTGCTGCGCGGTCAGCGGCGGCAGATCGGACAGCACGACGGCGAGTTCGTCGCGCGTGGCGGTCGCGTAGACCTTGGCGACGCGCTGGTCGTATTCGGTGAGATCGAGCCTGCCGTCGGCGAGATGGGTGCTCAGCTGCGCGACGATGGCGTTGCGCTCGGCGTCGGACGCGCGTGTGCCTGGGGTGATGTCCATGCCGACATCCTCTCGTTCACCAACCACAGTGGACAGCTGTTCCCAGCCTCCACCCTCCACTGTGTGATGTCAACCGCGGCGACGGTCACAGGATGGCGAACGCCACCACCAGACCCAGGGCGAAGTGCGCGGCCGCGACCACCAGCACCTCGGGGGTGTAGGTGTCGGCGTGCAGGGTACGGCCGATGTCGATGCCGGTGACCTTCTCGATCACGCGCACCGAGATCACCTGCGCGATGATGCCGACCAGGCCGTAGACGACCGCGGCGATCAGCCCTTCGGAGAGCTTGTTGACCCCGCCGGTGGCCAGCACCGCGAACACGACGATGAAGGCCATGCTGACCATGCCCGCCGCGGACACGATCAGCGCGTTCGGCTTGCCGGCCACGACCAGGTCGCGCAGCTTGCCGGGCGTGGTCAGGTCGATGGCGAAGAAGCCGATCAGCATCAGCGCGAGGCCGATGAGGCAGTACAGGATGATGGCGCCGACGCCTTCACCGAGCGCGCTCCAATAACCCGATTCCAGGGCGAGGGCGGTCATCGTGGTCCTTTCGAACAGTGTTGTGTGGTCACGGGTCAGTCGACGATGCGGTGCGGGACGAAGGCGGCGCCATCGTCGGTGATCAGGCCCGCCGTCTCCCGGATGCCCAGACCCGCCGCCGTGTCGCCGACGACCCAGGCGCCCAGCACCGGGCGCATGCCGTCGAATTCCGGGAGCGGATCGAGCAATTGGTAGACGAAGCCCTCGGCGCCGTAGACGCCGCCGGTCGCGGTCTCCATGCCGGGACCGACGATGGTCATGTTGGCGCCCTCGCGACCGAGCTTGGGTTTGCGGATGTACTCGGTGAGCTCGTGCGGGCTGTCGAGGTAGGCGGGCAACAGGTTCGGGTGTCCGGGATACATCTCCCAGAGCACGGCAAGCAATGCCTTGTTGCTGAGCAGCGTGGTCCACAGCGGCTCGACCCAGGCGGTGGCGGGCAGGCTCTCGACCACGCGCTTGCCGAAGTCGTCGTCGAGGATCCACTCCCACGGGTACAGCTTGAAGACCGCCTCGATCGGCGCCTCGGCCAGATCGACGAAGCGGTGCAGCTCGGTGTCGAAGCCGACCTCCTCGATCGGCAGCGCGACCGTGTCGAAGCCCGCCTCGGCGGCGGTCTCCTGCATGTAGGCGGTGGTCACGTTGTCCTCGCCGGTCGCGTCGGCGCCCGACCAGGTGAAGTGCAGCTCGGTGCCCGGCAGCACGCCGCGCAGTGCGGTCCAGCGCTCCACCAGCTTCTCGTGCAGCGAATTCCACTGGTCGCCACCGGGGTACACCTGCTGCAGCCAGTGCCACTGGATGATCGCGGCCTCGAGCAGCGAGGTGGGGGTATCGGCGTTGTACTCGAGCAGCTTGGCCGGTCGCCGCGCGTCGTAGCGCAGGTCGAAGCGTCCGTAGACGTAGGGGTCACTGCGCCGCCAGGATTCGGCGATCGGCCCCCAGCTCCATTCGGGCAGCCCGAAATCGGCGTAGCGCTCGGTGAGGACCACGTGTTCGGCCGCGTGCAGGCACATCGACTGCAACAGCTCCACATCGGCTTCCAGCGCGAGGATCTCGTCCATCGAGAACTCGTAGTGCACCGACTCGTCCCAGTACGGACGCGGCTGGCCGCTGGCATCGCGGCCGGGCGCGCCGTAGACCAGCCCCTGACTCTCGATGATCTGCTGCCAGCCCGGACGCGGCGTACTCGCCACCCGCCGCACTAGGACCCGCTCCCGCCGGTGGACTTGCTGCCGAGCCCGCCACGCTGGATCGTGGTGCCGCTCTTGGTGGTGACGGTGGCGTTGCGCGGCTTCACCGAGCTGCCGCCGCTGGGCGGCTTGCCGATGGTGGAGGTGCCGCCGTAGTGGTAGCGGTACTGCGGCCAGCCGAGCAGGATCAGGCTGCCCGCGCCACCGTGGCTGGTGTCGCTGCGGAAGTTGGTCTTGCCGTCGCCGCAGTTGTCGTCGGGGACGACGATCTCGTTGCCGTTCTGATCGATCTGCACGCACGAGGCGGTCACCTGATCCGGTGCCGCGATCGCCCGGTAGGCCAGATAGCCACCGCCGACCAGCGCGGCGACACCGACGACGGCGACGCCGCCGATCATCACCCGTTTCCTGGTGCGCCGCTTGGCTTCCGCCGCCTCGGCGGCGGCACGCTGGGCCTGTTCGGCCTGCTTGCGCGCCTTGTCCCGGGCGCGCGCCTCACCGACGGTGGGCGGGCGGGGCTGGGTGAGGCCGGGTTCCTGCCTGGCCATCCGGCCGGGCCGCGGCGCATCGGCGGGCGGTCCGG